>JALYTI010000100.1 GCA_030854375.1 Acidobacteriota bacterium
TCTTCATCTCTCTGCTGTTAAGGATTGCGGCGCGCCCGAAATACCGGTTCCGTTAGGGAGCAATCAGCGAGAAACCATGTATTGAGCGTTCGATGTGATGTACTGATTTATAGACTTAAGTACCTCGAACTTAAAACGATACCCTTCTTGACAAAGCCTCCGACCGCGTCGAGAATCTCGCTCGCCGTTCTAAATAAACTCTTCTGGCTTCGCAAGGCAGGCTCACCACTATGAATGCCGCAGCTCTATTACAAACATCGCTTTCTGAGTTGGAATTGATAAGACGCGGGAAGGTGCGCGATGTTTACGCTGTTGATGAGGAACAACTGCTAATCGTCGCAACGGATCGGATCTCCGCCTTCGACTGCATACTGCCTACAGCAATACCGCGAAAGGGTGCAGTGTTGACCTCTCTTTCAAAGTTTTGGTTCGAAAAGCTAGGTAGCATTGTTCCAAACCATCTTGTCACCACCGATCTGGGACAAATGCCTGAATCCGTTCGACGGTCAGAGAATCTTAGGGGTCGCTCAATGCTGGTGCGCAAAGCTGACGTGTTCCCAGTGGAATGCGTTGTCAGGGGATATCTTGTTGGCTCCGGCTGGAAGGATTATCTGGCCACTGGAGAGGTCTGTGGCCACAAATTGCCTGAACACCTGCTTGAATCCGCGGAACTAGCTGAACCAATCTTTACTCCGTCCACAAAAGCTGAAGAAGGCCACGACGAAAACATTAGTGAACAACAAGTGCGCGAGATCATAGGAGAAGATACAGCAAACCAGCTCCGGGACGCTTCGCTTCGTCTTTACAACGAAGCGAGGAATTTCGCTCGCACTCGTGGAATCATAATCGCCGACACGAAGTTCGAATTTGGACGTGACAACAACGGTGAAATAATCCTGGTAGACGAGGTGCTGACGCCGGATTCCTCGAGATTCTGGCCCACAGAAAGTTACATCCCCGGTCAATCTCAACCCTCGTTTGACAAGCAGTTTGTTCGTGATTATTTGGAGACGCTTGCGTGGGACAAACAACCTCCGGCTCCGTCACTTCCCCCCGAAGTGGTGTCCGCTACGACAGCCCGGTACCTGGAAGCTTACCGGCTTCTGACAGGTAAAGAACTCTGAACCGCAACCAGTTCCGAATTAGTTTCCTTTTGATACTTCGAAGAAAATGCGCGCGCGACTTGAAGCTCTAATTGAAGAAATGCTGGATGGTCATATTCTGCTTGCCGAAGCAATGAGTGAATTCGAAAAGCTGTATATCAAGAAAGCCCTCGCTCGAAATAAAGAACATCTTTCAAAGACGGCGAAGGCACTGGGCATCCACCGAAACACCGTGTCGAAACGCATTGCAGACTACCAAAAAGAAGTACGACCCCTGGTGCGCGCTGCCAGGGGTGGCGCCCGCTGACCCCCTCCAAGAACCTTTCGCCTTTCTAAACGTCCGCTCAGACCGTGTTCCAGTTGACAATAATCCCGGGTCGAATTATTCTTAGCACTCATCCACGCAGAGTGCTAATTCCTGATGTGGCCAGAATTCCTAAATCTAGCAATAAAGTCATCTTAGCAGGGAAATTGAAAGGAGAACTCCAAAGAATGTCTACAAATATTACGCCTCTTCATGACCGCGTTATCGTGCGACGGATCGAGGAGGGAGAGCAGGTTCGCGGGGGCATTATTATCCCCGACACAGCCAAGGAAAAACCCCAGGAAGGCGAGGTAGTTGCGGCCGGGCAGGGCAAATATAAAGAAGATGGAACGAGACAGCCGCTTGATGTCAAAAAGGGCGACCGAGTTCTGTTTGGCAAATACAGTGGTTCTGAAATCAAGATTGATGGTGAAGAGCTGCTGATCATGCGCGAAGATGAAATCCTCGGAGTCATCGAGCGTGCGGGCGCGGCAACTGGCACCAAGAAGGGCGGCAAGTAGTAAAGACCACGGCCGCTTCTTTTGTTTCTAAATCACATTCAACATTTCAGTAGGAGAGAAGATAGAAATGGCAAAGCAAGTTATTCATGGCGAGGAATCGCGCGCAGCGATTTTGCGAGGAATCAACCAGCTCGCTGACGCAGTAAAAATCACGCTGGGTCCAAAGGGCCGCAACGTAGTGATTGATAAGAAATTTGGCTCCCCCACTATCACTAAGGACGGAGTCACGGTCGCAAAGGAGATTGAACTCAAGGACGCATTAGAAAACATGGGCGCACAGATGGTCCGTGAAGTCGCCTCCAAAACCTCCGATGTGGCCGGCGACGGGACAACCACCGCCACCGTGCTCGCACAAGCTATCTTCCGCGAAGGTGTGAAGACTGTGGCCGCGGGCGCCAATCCAATGGCGCTCAAACGGGGCATCGACAAAGCAGTCGAGCGCGCGACGGAAGAGATCAAGCGTCTGGCCAAGCCTGTGAAGGGCGATGCTATCGCACAGGTCGGAACTGTATCAGCAAACGGCGATTCAACCATCGGCAACATCATCGCTGAAGCAATGAACAAGGTCGGCAAAGATGGTGTTATTACCGTTGAAGAATCGAAGACGATGGAAACTTCGCTCGAAGTCGTCGAAGGAATGCAGTTTGATCGCGGCTATTTGAGTCCGTATTTCGTGACTGACCCGGAGCGTATGGAAGCGACTCTCGAGAACCCGCTGATTCTTATTCATGAGAAAAAGATTAGCTCGATGAAAGACCTTCTGCCGCTGCTTGAGCAAGTCGCGAAGATGGGTAAGCCGATGTTGATTATCGCAGAAGACGTCGAAGGCGAGGCCCTGGCCACGCTTGTTGTTAACAAGCTTCGCGGCACTTTGAACATCGCCGCGGTTAAGGCTCCTGGTTTCGGTGATCGACGGAAGGCGATGCTTGAAGATATTGCGATTCTTACTGGCGGAAAGGTCATAAGCGAAGATCTCGGAATCAAACTCGAGAACGTCAAGCTTGAAGACCTGGGTCGGGCCAAAAAGATCACTATCGACAAAGACACCACCACAATCGTCGAAGGCAATGGCAAACAAAGCGACATCGAAGGTCGAGTAAAGACACTACGTGCGCAAATCGACGAGACGTCTTCTGACTACGATCGCGAGAAACTGCAAGAGCGTCTGGCGAAACTTGTTGGGGGCGTGGCCGTGATCAAGGTCGGCGCTGCCACTGAAACAGAAATGAAAGAGAAGAAGGCGCGAGTTGAGGATGCAATGCACGCAACGCGCGCGGCTGTCGAGGAAGGCATCGTGCCGGGCGGCGGCGTGGCACTGGTTCGTGCCGCAAAAGCGCTGGAGAAATTCCAGATCAACAAAGAAGGCGAAGGAGATCCCGACGAGCAAATTGGCGTGAACATTGTTCGCCGCGCACTCGAGGAACCGCTGCGCCAGATAGTCCAAAACGCAGGCAAAGAGGGCGCCGTGGTGGTGGAGCGAGTTCGTTCCGAAAAGAACGACAGCTTCGGATTCAACGCGCAAACAGAAACCTATGAGGATCTGGTTAAGGCAGGCGTGATAGATCCTGCCAAGGTCACTCGTACGGCGTTGCAGAACGCTGCTTCAATCGCGGGCCTTATGCTGACGACCGAAGCCATGGTTTCCGAACTGCCTGATGATGATAAAGGAACCCCGGCGATGCCAGGTGGCATGGGCGGAATGAGCGGAATGGGAATGTAATCCCGCCCCATTGGGCTGCACTAAGAAGCGGCTTCGCTCTTAATAGGGCGAGGCCGCTTTTCTTTTCGAAGTTTGGGAAAGCGCGATTCGACTACACCACCATAATCATTTCCGTGCTTCAACGTGAGTTGCGGGTAGGTGGCTGTCTCCGATCTTAAGCGTTTGATGGCGAGCTTGCGTTCGACGACTTGAATGTCGTTCTCCGAGCCTTCAATTTCCATAAACAGGCCGAAGGGTAGTTCGTCAATTACGATTTCTGTTTCCCCAAGGCGCCAGGTCTGACGACGCTTCTCATAAACCAAAGCCGGAGTAAACCCCAGGGCGTCCAGAATCAATTCCATCGCATCCGGGTCATCTAAACCAGTTTCGTCTTCGCGTTGATGCTTGATAGCAGAGCTTGTAGGAAAGCGTTCTTTGTAAGTTAAGATTCCGCGATCTCCAATGCGTCGCAGGCGCAAGATCGAGCGCGCCACATCGAGTGTTTCACCGGCGTAGATCGTGTTTACTTCAAATTCCTGACCTTTTGGTTTTGCGCCGATCCTCGGCAAGCGCTGCAACACTTCTTCCTGCTGCTTTTTCGTGAGGCGGTATTTCTTTTCAATTTCGATGGACATGGTAATCAGGGGGCAGGAGCGGGAGCGGGAGGCAGGAGAGCCGGAATCTTAGCCATTGCTTTTCAATGAGAAATGAAAACTGAGAAATGATAAATGGAAAATTTTCCATATCTCATTTTTCATTTCTCATTTGTCATCTAAGGCATTGCGTCTCTCTTCGCTCCGCCTGCTGCCTCCTGCTCTTCCTCCTGCTCCTGCCTTCTCCGTCGTTAGGCTTGACGCACCCAGCGCATAACTTCCGGAATCGTAGCCCTCTTGCCATACATCAACATGCCGATTCGATAAATTCTCGAAGCCAGCCAGAGCAAAAGCACCACAGTCGAATATCCGATCACCAGTGAGAGGGCTATCTGCCAGAATGGTGGGGTCTGCGATACGATCCGCACGATCATCGTGATTGGTGAGAAGAACGGGAACATTGATACCCAGAAAGCGAAAGACGAATTGGGACTGCGTATGACTGGAAAAGCCATATACAAGCCCGCCATCAAAAGGAAGATCACGGGCATAGCCATCTGTCCGCCTTCTTGCGTCGTCGTGACCATTGATCCTACGAGTACGTAGATTGTCGCGTAAATGAAATATCCCAGTACGAAGAAGAGAAAGAAGTAGACAAAGAATAAAGCGGGCAAGTGTGGAATGTTGATATCGCCAATGTCCGCCCCCTGGGCCGCGAGCGCGGAAATACCCCAAATTGAAAGCGCCGCAAAAGCGAGAAACCAAATTCCAAGCTGTGTCAGGGCTACCAGCGAAACACCAATTAACTTCCCAATCATCAAGGTTAAGGAACGAACGGACGAAAAAAGAATTTCGGCGATGCGCGTTTCCTTCTCTTCAACGATGGCGCCCAGTACGACCTGTCCATACAGGAGCACCGTAAGGTAGATCAGAAATGCGATGACAAAGACCATTACAAATCCAGCACCAGAATCCTTCACTCCTTCTTCGCCTTTTTCATTGACTGGGTAAGTAACGACGTCGACCGGTTTGGATAGTTCTTCGATGTATTGCTCTTTGACGCCATTCGCAATTAGTCGCTCTCTTCGGACGGCTCGATTCAGGCGATCCTCGATTTGACCGCGCGTAATAACGTCACCAACATTACGTCCATAGTAATAAGTTTTGCTCTCACTGTTTTTTAGAATGTCTGGCGGAATGACCAAATACCCGTCCAGTTGGTCTTTGCCAATCCGGGCGTTTAGTTCGCGTTTTACGTCATCAAGTGAGCGTCCCTGCAGATTAATCTGTTCGACAAAAAAACTCCCACTCAAGGATTTTCCCGCCTTCTGCATTCGATCTTTGGTATTTGCGTTTACCGAGCCCGCCATACCCACGCCGTTGTCGCTGTCACTTTCGCCGTCGCGATCCTCCTTGAGCAGTGAACGACGGACTGAGTCGGATAATTTCATTCCTTCAGTCTGGTCAACGATGGCGATACGCGTGTCGCCTCCAGCTTTGACGCTGAGGAGGAGACCGGGCACGATTGTAAAGACGACCAGCATCAGAGGTCCCAGAATAGTCATAACAACGAAGAACTTCGTGCGCACGCGCTGGATGTATTCACGCTTCACGACCGCAAGCAGTTTGTTCATACCTTTTCAGTGACCTTCTCAATAAAAATGTCGTGCAAACTGGGCTCGACCATTTCGAATCTTTCAATGCGAGCCCCCGCGTCAATCAATTTCCGCAAAAGCTGCTGACTATCTGCACCTTCGGCGAGCAATACCTCAAGACCATCGCTATGGCGTTCGATTTTGCTTACCACGGATTGGTTTTCCAGCACTCCGTCGCCGCCTTCCAGCCGCAATGCCACGGCGTTGCGGCCGAAGCTTCGCTTTACCTCCCGTATGCTGCCATCCAAAACTTTGCGTGAACGATTAATCAGGCAGATGTCGTCGCAAATTTTTTCGGCGACCTCCATCTGATGGGTTGAAAAAATGATTGTCTTACCGGCAGCCTTCAACCCCAGCACAATCTCTTTGAGAAGCTCGACGTTAACCGGATCCAAACCAGAAAAAGGCTCATCCAGAATTAAGAGATCCGGTTCATGAATGATTGCGCTAATAAACTGAATCTTCTGCTGCATCCCTTTTGACAGTTCACTCGACTTCTTATTTTTCCACTCGCTCAACTTCAAACGTTCCAGCCACCTATCCACTCGATTGTCTGCTTCCTTGCCTGTAACATTCTTTAGGGCGGCGAAGAACTTCAGTTGATCGCCGACCTTCATCTTCTTATACAGGCCACGCTCTTCCGGCAGGTAGCCGATACGGTCTTGTAGTTGAGGAGTGATCTGCTGGCCAAACACTTCGACGCGACCTGAATCAGGAGCAGTAATATTCACGATCATTCGGATCGTCGTTGTTTTTCCCGCGCCATTCGGACCCAACAGCCCGTAAATTCTTCCCGCACGAACGGTAAGACTGAGGTCACTTACAGCCGCGAATTCGCCAAAGCTCTTGCTTATATGGTCGATAGAAACCGTAGGGGCGTTATTCGTCATGATTTTTGAAAACCGTCATTCGCTCCTCGAATTGGGATTGCTCGTTTGACCCTTTCGATTTGTCCGGTCTAATACGGAAAAATGTAAGTTAAAGTTTAGTGTTGCGCAGTGACGCCGGTCTGATACATAGTTAGCGCATCAGCCATTCGCGCATTCCCGGCGGAACAGAAGACCCAGCTTCAGGCTGCTCCTTAGCACAGTCTCCCCTCAAGCGCCGGCACCTTTTGTACTGCGGAATATGCGTTCATCGTCCAGCATAATCAAGACGGCACTGCTAGCGGCGATCGTCTGCCTACTCGTCGCCCGACAGGAATGTCGCGGACAAACGCCGGCGACGCCAAAGGACCAGGATCGCTCCGACGTTTTGCGCGTCTACACCGAGCTCGTGCAGACGGACGTTATGGTCTTTGACCGCCAGGGCAAATTTGTAAACGGACTAAAG
>JALYTI010000101.1 GCA_030854375.1 Acidobacteriota bacterium
GCACTAGCACCGAACGGTCAGCAGTGCATGGGCCGTTGTCGTTTTGGAGAGATAATACGGAAAAGGATGTCTAAGCACTCCGACAGTTGACGAACTGTTTCTGTGCTTTAGCGATTGCTTGTGGCGCTCTCCCTGGAATATATTGCTTCACACTCAATTTCCACTAGTTCACGAAAGGTCTGAGTTGCGATATGCCTAAATCTGTTCCCATCACCGTCGCGCACGGTGACGGCATCGGTCCGGAAATCATGGCGGCAACCCTGCATATTCTCAAAGAAGCAGGCGCCAACCTCGAGATTGAGACCATAGACATTGGAGAGAAAGTTTATCTGGCGGGAAACAGTTCGGGCATAGAGCCGAGCGCCTGGGACTCTCTGCGGCGCACAAAAGTATTCCTCAAGGCACCGATCACCACGCCGCAGGGTGGCGGTTACAAAAGCCTGAACGTCACTGTTCGTAAGACCCTGGGCCTTTATGCCAACGTTCGTCCCTGTGTTTCATATCATCCCTTTGTTGAGACTAAACATCCGATTATGGATGTGGTAATCGTTCGTGAAAATGAAGAGGATCTGTACGCCGGTATTGAGCACCGGCAGACCGAGCAAGTATTCCAGTGCCTCAAGCTAATCTCCCGTCCGGGTTCGGAGAAAATTGTTCGCTACGCTTTTGAGTACGCGCGCCGGAACAATCGCAAAAAGGTCACCTGCTTCACTAAGGACAACATTATGAAGCTGACGGATGGCCTGTTCCACAAAGTCTTTGACGAGATCGCCGCCGAATACCCGGACATCCCAAACGAGCATTGGATCGTAGACATTGGCGCTGCAAAACTCGCCGATACGCCTGAAGTCTTTGACGTGCTTGTAATGCCAAATCTTTATGGGGACGTGCTGTCCGACGTTGCTGCTCAGATTGCCGGCTCTGTCGGACTCGCCGGTTCAGCAAACATTGGCGAACACGTCGCCATGTTTGAAGCCATTCACGGGTCAGCTCCTCGCCGGGCTGGGCAAAATCTGGCAAACCCTTCAGGCTTACTCCTGGGCGCGGTCATGATGCTGGTCCACATAGGCGAAACAACAGTTGCCGAACGCGTCCACAACGCCTGGCTGCGGACGCTTGAAGATGGAATTCACACATACGACATTTACGAAGAAGGAAAAAGCAAACAGAAGGTGGGTACCAAAGAATTTGCCGAGGCTGTTGCGAAGCGAGTGGGACAGTCGCCACAGACCTTAAAAGCTGCCAAGTATAAATCCGCCGAGGAGGCAGCCCCGGCAAAGGCAGCGCCACCACCGCGCAAACGTTCGAGGAAGGATTTGGTCGGCGTCGACGTTTTCCTCGATTGGACCAGGGGCACCGCAAACGATCTCGGTGATTCGTTAAGCAAGCTCAGTGGTGATGGCACCAAACTCACGATGATGAGCAATCGCGGTGTGAAGGTCTGGCCCAACGGTCATGCGGAGACCTTTTGTTCAGATCATTGGCGCTGTCGTTTTGTATCCGCAGACGGCGGAACTGTATCGCATCCGCAGATAATTTCGCTGCTTAAACGCGTTGCTGATGCCGGCTTCGATTTCATCAAGACAGAAAATCTTTATAACTTTGAAGGCGAACGAGGTTATTCGCTCGACCAGGGAGAATGAGCTACTGGAATTAGAATCGATTTAGAAGGGGGAATGAGATGATCGAGAATGAAGGACAGGGAACCGCACGTGACAACCAACAGTCGGCAAACGACAAGACAAATTCCGAAAACGAAGAAAAGGGTCCAACTGAGAAACTGCGTGAGCAGGGCAAGCCTCAAGCGGAAAAGTTAGTGCCCGGCGCCGGGGTGCCGGGAGTGCAGAAAACGGAAAGCGAGGAAATTAAGGAAGAGATAAACCCCAACACAGAATAATTCCGTCCCCAATCGCTCGGATGAATTAACGCTAACAGGTTGGAAACAAAGCCACACTATGAGTTCTGAAACCACCGTAACCGCCCCAGTCGTCGCGGTAATTATGGGTAGCAAGTCTGACTGGGAGACGATGCGCCATGCCGACGAGACGCTTACAGAGTTCGGCGTGCCACACGAATGCCGCGTCATGTCAGCGCATCGCACGCCTCGAATGTCCGCGGAATTTGCCTCGGCCGCGCGCGGGCGCGGAATTGAAATCATCATTGCCGCGGCAGGCGGAGCAGCGCACCTTGCCGGTGTACTCGCCGCACACACAACCCTGCCAGTTCTCGGAGTGCCGATGAAAAGCGACGCTCTGAACGGCATTGATTCGCTGCTTGCAACTGTCCAAATGCCGGCCGGCATTCCGGTGGGTACACTGGCCATCGGAAAGCCTGGAGCCATAAACGCGGCCCTGTTTGCGATCGCCATCCTCGCAAACAGCAGGCCCCATTTGCTCGCTAAGCTGGAACAGTTTCGTGAGCGGCAGGAGCAGATGGTTCGTAGTGCAACAGTGCCTTAAGTGCCGCCCCGGAAGTTCCTCTTGAAATATCCCAGCCTTTAGAGCAGAATGCCTCAAACTGAAACGCCACGCTTGGAGAAGACCTAATTCCCTAGGACTTCGTTTATTTTCCATATACTTCCCGTCTTGCTTACTTGGAAACCCAGAACATGATCGGTGAGACATTCTCCCATTATCGGATCATCGAGCAACTCGGCGCGGGTGGAATGGGAATAGTGTATCTGGCGGAGGACACGACGCTGGGGCGGCGCGTCGCGATAAAGTTTCTTACGTCCACGACGCGCGACTATCGCGCCCGATTCTTACGCGAGGCGCGCGCCGTTTCTGCCTTGACACACCCTAACATCGCCACAGTTTTCGACTATGGCGAAACCTCGGAAGGCCAACCCTACATCGTGATGGAGCTGATCAAGGGCCGGCCGTTAAATGAGACACTCCAACAGGGATTGTTGCCGCTTGCCGAATCTGTTCGGATTGTTTCGTGTATTGCTGAAGCACTTGGCGAGGCCCACCATCAGGGAGTTGTACACCGTGATGTAAAACCATCGAACGTAGTAATCACCGAGCGTGGTCAGGTGAAGGTGCTGGATTTTGGACTCGTCAAACAGCTTTTCGAGCAGTATAGCCTGGATGGAGATCCTAACCAGGCAACTTTACCTGCCACCCACACGCGCAGTGACGTAATAGTTGGCACGCCTCTATATCTTTCACCGGAACAAGCTACGGGAAAGAAAGTCGATGGGCGAAGCGACCTGTTTGCTCTGGGCGCTGTTCTTTATGAATGCATCACCGGCCAGTCAGCGTTTGCGGGTACGAGTCTTATCGAAATCGGCGCGCAGGTGATTCACGTTACACCGCCCGTGCCTTCCAAGCTCAACGATAGCGTTCCGCCGGATCTTGATCGAATTACGATGAAGGCGATGGAGAAGAAGGTCGAGGAGCGTTACCAATCAGCGGACGAGTTGGTCGAGGATTTGCGGCTCGTCCTTCCCAGCCTTAAGGGCGATGGTTTCAGCGCCGGTGGAAGTTCCACCAAACCGCTATCTACGCTCCGCACTAACTCCGCGAGTGCGTTGACCACTATTACTGAAACGTTCCGGCGGCCGCGGCTATCCCTGGGAACATTTATCGTAGCCATATTGGCCGTGGCTTTGATGGGTTGGGCGCTCGTGCATTGGTGGAAACCATCACCTTATAAGCCTTCGGCCGTCGCGCTTGACTGGTACAACAAGGGGACTGACGCGCTGCGTAACGGGGCATTTTTGCAGGCCAGTAAAGCTCTCGAACAGGCAATAACGACTGACAATAAGTTTGCCCTCGCGCATGCGCGTCTCGCTGAAGCCTGGTCAGAACTCGACTATGAGGATAAGGCGAAGGACGAAATGCTAAAGGTTCAGTCGTTAGTACCAAATCGTTCCCAGCTAGCTGGAAGCGACGCTCTTCATCTGGAAGCTATTAATGCGACCATTACTAAAGATTTTGGTAGCGCCATAAACGCTTACACACAGTTGGCCGGCCTCTCACCAAATGAGCCGCAAGTTTATGTGGACCTTGGCCGAGCATATGAGAAAAACGATGACCTCAAGAAGGCGATCGAGAGTTATGTAGAGGCGACGAACCGTTCTCCTCAATATGCAACTGCTTTTTTGCGGGTGGGAATCCTCTACGGAAGACAATTGGATCTGGCAAGTGCCTCTGCCGCATTCGATAAGGCGGACGCTCTATACCAGGCGCTCGGCAACTTTGAGGGGCAAGCTGAAGTGTCCTTTCAACGCGGTTATCTTTTCGATCAGATCGGCAATGTCGGAGAATCGCGCCCACCACTGCAACGCGCCCTTGAATTGTCCCGAACGACAGCCAACGAATACCTGCAAGTGAAAACCTTGCTCAAGCTGGGCTACGTAGAACTTGACGGTAACAACCTGCCAGAGGCCCGGAAATATATGCAAGAGGCTGTAGATCTGGCTAAGGCTAGAGGCATTGACAATCTTACAAAGCGCGGCCTGGTCGACCTGGGAAACACATTCGTTGTCGAGGGCAATTATCCGGAAGCAGAAAAATACTTTAAGCAGTCTCTCGATCTAGCCCAACAGCAAAAAGACCGTCGCAACGCGGCCAGGGCATTGCTGGCCCTCGGAAGTCTGGCCGAGCGCGAAAGCAATGGAGACCAGGCGGTCAGTTACATAGAGCAGTCACTTCCCTTTTATCAGGAAGGTGGCTACCGCAAGGAAACGTCACAGGCTTTTGCTCTTCTCGCGCGTGTCAAAGTCCAGAAGGGCGATTATGACGGTGCGTTGAACGCTTTCGAGCAGGGGCTCAAACTCACACAGCAATTGGGTGACCAATCGCAGGCAGCCCTGGCTCACGAAGACATTGGACTCCTTTTTATCAGGCAGGGAAAATACCCGGAAGCGCTTGGCCATTTTCAAGAGAGTTATGGCATCGCCAAGTCTATAGGAGCGCAAAAAAATGTCGGTTTGAGTTTAACCGATCGCGCCAACGCGCTGTGGCGATTGGGCCGCTACGATGAAGCCCGTGCGGCCCTGAGCGAAGCCGCGGATATCGCGGAGCGTTCGGACGCTGCCAGGACTTTATCAGCCTATTACTATTTGGCTATAGCCCGTATGGCGTTGACTGAACGCCGATTCCCTGAAGCCCAAGCGAAAAGCCAGCAGACGATTACTGTGGCGGGCACACAAGTCAAGGATGCTGCTATCACTGGTACATTTACACTTGGTTTGGCCCAGGGTCTTTCGGGCGCGTCGCGGCAAGGATTAGGCAAGTGCCAGGAAGCCGTCGAGATGGCGCGACAGTCTGGCGATCCTTCCCTCCTGTCCGACGCTCTGTTGGCGCTCGCTGAGGTAATGGCCCAGAGTGGTGACGAGGCTGGGGCTCTGAAGAATTCCCTTGAGTCGCAGGAAATCTTTGCGCGTTCCGGCAAACAGGATTACGAATGGCGGGCATGGTTGATTGCTGCAAGAGCCACAAAAAGTGGAGGCGACTCTCAAAAGGCGCACGAGTATGCTTCGCGGGCAGAAACCTTGCTCTCGGGGCTACAACCAAAGTGGGGTAGTGATAATTACAGAACCTACCTCAATCGACCTGACATTCAGTTTTATCGCAAACAGCTCAGCGAATTAATCGCTGGGAACCCCTAATTACAACTTGATTTCAAAGGAGAGATTCACATGGCAGCTCCAGCAGAGGGCGGCGACATCATCATCAGAGGCGGCTCGGCCGAGCTTAACTTCGACAGCACCCACTTCGAGAAAGACACAAACGATTCCAAAAAACGTAGGCACGACCGCGCCCGGATCACACGTATCGAAGTCTCGGGCGCTGGTGACAGCGATTTCACTAAAGCCTTTCCGCAGGGGTTTAAGGGCACTATCAGAGTCTCCTACGAGAAAATCTAGCAAGGAGGTTTCCGTAGAAAACCCTGAAAGCATTATTCCAGCAGCCTTCACGGCTGATGTTCAACCGTATTCTTACTACTTGCCGAAACTGTCTGGCTGGTTCGGCTGCACTTAACTTAGGCCACGACGAAGGAAACTAACCTCATACAGCATCAAAAGGAGAGACTCCCATGGCAGAAGGCGGTGACATCATCATTAGAGGCGGTTCTGTCCAACTTGAGTTCAATGACGATTACTACCCTAAAGAGAAGGGACGCTTGAACGAAAAACAAAGCATAACCAGAATCCAGATCACGGGGGACGTAAAATACGACAGCAATGACCATCCTGAAGGGCTGCGTTGCAATATAACCGTGACCTGCAGAACGGCTTGAGCTGCGACGAGCCTGCGAATTGATGTAGAGCGAGCTAACGGGTTTCCAGGCCCTAACTCCACTCTGAGTCCGGTATCCCTCAATATCGACTCGCGATTATTTCTGCCTGCTTGATGTTAAGCGTTTACGGCCGTCTGCGAGTTAACAGTGTGATGATGGCGACGAACAGCGCTGAACCGATAATCGACCAGATTATGGGGAAGCTTGTGGTTCCGATCTGAATCGCGAAGAGTTCCGGCAATCCCAGCTGTCGCGCCAACCACATTCCCAGAATGGCACCCACAAATCCCAGTGCGATCGACACGAGACAACCACCGCGTGAAAAGCCCGTGATGGCCTGGCCCAGGGCGCCGCAAACGCCGGCAATAAGAAGTAGCACTATTACATCCAGTATTGTCATTTCATTCTCCTTAAGTTGGCTCGAGCATCGGAAGTATGAAGTTCAAGAGTTGCTGGCGTGGTCCATCGAATGTTTCGACGTATTCGACTGGACTTGAGCCTTAAACTCGTCCTTACTTCAGTTGGCAATATCGTTCCGGTAAACCTCTCCGCCCTTCATTACGAAGCGCACGCGCTCGAGTTGGGTGATGTCAGTCAGCGGGTCGCCCGAGACCGCGATGATGTCGGCAAATTTTCCGGGTTCAATCGCTCCAAAGTCACTCGAGTGTTCCAGAAGATCCGCAGCTACAACAGTCGCCGATTGAATAGCCTGCATTGGAGTCATCCCGTAGCGGACCATGTAGGCAAACTCCTTGGCCTGGTTTTCTGTCCACGCGTAGCCACCTGCATCCGTGCCGTAAGCAATCTTCACGCCCTTGCGTAGTGCAAGGCCAAATGCTTTAGCCTCGAGGTCGCGCATAGCCAGCCAAATGGGCGCGCCGGCAGCAGCGCGGCCCTCAGCCACATACACGCCAACGTAGATTGTCGGACACCAGTATGTACCCTGCCGCACCATGC
>JALYTI010000586.1 GCA_030854375.1 Acidobacteriota bacterium
GTGCTGACTATTCGTTGCGGACCTGGGGGTAACGGTGCTTTGGACACTGGATGTTGGACTTTGGACGTCACTTGAGACCCACCCGCTACCGCAGGTGGTACTGACAAGAGGCTCATCGACGCGTCTGCCATCGTAGGTGGTACTGACAAGAGGCTCATCGACGCGTCTGCCATCGCAGGTGGTACTGACAAGAGGCTCACCGACGCGTATGCCGTCGCAGGTGGTACTGACATCATGTTGGCGGGCGATTGTTTCTGATAGGCCGACGTCGGAGCCGCCGGTGCGTTCGGTCATCCATTGGCCGGCGGTCCAAAAGTCTGCGGGGTTGCGACTGATCAAATGTGGGACTACGTGGTCAATCAATTCCTGGTTTCCTGAACTGAGAAGTGTGCGTGCGGCCCCGTCAGTCATCGCTAGTGGGCAACTATAGATGTCTGTTGATGGTGTGAAGAGATAGGCGAGCGCGCATTGATGCACTCGCGATAGACTGCCATGCCTTTGCTCGTAGCCTGTGGCTACCAGGCCATACTCAACGGCGATGCGCTCCGCCTCACGCCACAAAGGCGTCACCTCGACATGGTCTATGCGGTTTCCCCAGGCATCCCATTGCGTCAATTTCGGTTCGTTCAGTCTGTCGGCGAGTTGCATTTGATAGAGTTCGCCGCCGGCAAGACGGCCCAGCTCCTTCAGGGAAGGTTCGATCTCGTTGAGCATTGATTTGGGAAGGACGCGCGCCAGGTACGAACGGAGGACTCGATCGTCATCGTATTGATTGCCGAGAGATGGAGGTGTTTGTTGGAAGGACATAACAGTAAGCAGTAAGCAGGAAACAGCCGGAATAATCCGCAGATTACGCTGATTACGCAGATTCAGAAAGCAAACAGCAACCGCAACCAGTAAACAGCAATCGGGCGGCAGCCGGTTTGTGAATCGTTAATAGTAAACTGTAAATATGGAATTGCAATTGACCTAGTGAGGTCAGTACCACCTGCGGTAGCGGGTGGGTCGCGCGCGAACGAGAATACTGGACGAGTGAGACCTTACCTGCTTACTGTTTGCTGTTTGCTTTCTGAGTCTGTGTAATCTGCGCAATCTGCGGATTCGTCTTGGCGTAATATCATACGGCGCACCTTCAGTGCTTTGCTGGACGCGCTTCGCGCGGCGATTTTTCAATGCGGGCGAGGGCGCCCGCGGTCCCAGTGAGAAGCGATGAGTGATGAGCAAGAAGCAGCTGAGCCTGATACGAGCAAAGTGGTTACAGACGGCAAAGCGCTTTCGGAAGAAGAGCTGCGAGCAGTGGTACCTGGCGACAAGCTTTCCGAGGAGGAGTTGCGAGCGGCGCTACGGCGTGGGGCGCTTTCGCGTGCAGAGATGCAGGCAGTGATGCGTGGCTGGCGCAGGTTGGCGCAATCAAAAACGCCGGCTGGATGGGTGGCGCGTATGGCGGCGGATCCGGCCTTCCCAACATTTCCCAGAGACGCGCCGCGTAGGGAGCGACGGTATCTGGTTCTGAAGTATCTGCTGCACCGGATGGCTCTGAGAAAGAAAATGATCTTCGTCATTAAGTTCGTTATCGCGCCTTTAATACTACTCGCCGTTTTGGTCGCGGTACGGATCTACACCTACGGCAACAAGGTAGCTGATGTGAAAGCGGATGCCGCAATCGTGCTCGGGGCTGCTGTCTGGGGCGATGAGGTGTCGCCTGTCTTTAGAGAACGAATAAATCATGCAATTGATCTTTACCGCAGCGGCAAAGTGCGGAAACTGATCTTTACCGGCGGGCAGGGCAATAGACGTGAACTGACAGAAGCTGCTGCCGCGCGTGCGTACGCCATTAAGAATGGCGTTCCCGCAGACGATATTTTGATCGAGGACAGGTCACATACGACCTACGAAAATGTCATTAATGCTAAACAACTAGCCGATGCCAACGGACTGAGGAAAGTTCTGATTGTCAGCGACCCGCTGCACATGAAACGCGCTGTAACAATGGCTCGGGATGTCGGATTGGATGCGTACCCCTCACCTACGCCAACAACCAGGTATCAGGGGTGGAGAAGTCAGATCGAATCGTTGGCACATGAAACGTATTACTACACGGGGTATTGGGCGTGGAAAGTCTTTAATTATGAATTGCCGGTGTCGGAGTAGTGAGCAGTGAGCGGTAAGCAGTGAGCAGTAAGAAGAGAATCCGCAGATTTCGCAGATTACGCAGAACAGATGCATGAAGCAGGAGCAGGAAGCAGGAGCAGGAGGTCGGTAGTTCAGAGTACAAGCTTTAGCTTGCGTGTCGCCAACGAGCAACCTGAAGGTTGGACTCTGAACTTCTTGAGTGTATCGCAGGGCAGAAAGCCCGAGGCGATGATAGCGAAGTATCAAATAATGAGCGAAGTATTAAATAATGCGCTTTAAAGTCTTAATACCACTCGCCTTATTTCTGCTGGTGGCCTGCCAGTTGAGCCGGTCGTCGCAGTTGACTGTGAAGTCGAATCCTCAG
>JALYTI010000587.1 GCA_030854375.1 Acidobacteriota bacterium
GTGGTGGGGCGCGGGGCCGAGGCAGCATTCTGCATCAAGGAAATGCGCGAACGTCCGTCGCTCGGTTATCGGGTGATCGGCGCGGTTGAAAGCGGCACCCGTGGAGCACAAATGCCAGGGACTTATGAGGGTGTGCCGGTGGTTAGTGACCTTGGGGGATTGCCGGAAGCGATTCGCGAGTCGGGAGCCAATGAGGTGATTATTGCTGACCCGGGGGTCGATGGAGACGTGCTTTTTGACATCATGATGCGTTGCGGCCGGCGGCGAGGCGTGGAATTTCGAATTGCGCCCAACCTTTTCAATTGTTTGCCGAGTAAAACCGAAATTGATCAAATTGGCGCTTTGCCAATGATCAGGTTGTTTCGAGAACCACTCTCGGATTTCGCTCGCGGCACGAAACGCACGTCTGACATCGTTATTGCTTCGTTCACGCTGGCCTTGTTTTCGCCCTTATGGCTCCTGATTGCGCTATTAATAAAGCTTGACTCCGAGGGCCCCATTTTTTATGCGCAGGAGCGCGTGGGAATGGATGGACGAATTTTTCTGGTTTATAAATTCCGCACAATGCGCGTTAATGCAGACAGTGAGATTCATCGTGAATATCAGCGAAAGTTTATTGCCGGAAATGCCGAAGCTAATGTCGGCGACGCTAAAAAGCCTGCATATAAACTACGTGACGATCCACGCATCACTCGCGTAGGACGCGTACTGAGGCGTTTGAGCCTCGACGAAGTGCCACAGTTACTCAACGTGCTTCGCGGCGACATGAGTGTGGTTGGGCCACGTCCGCCAATTCCCTATGAGGTTGAGGCTTACGAGCTGAGGCATCGTAAACGTCTGGACATGAAGCCTGGCTTGACGGGACTCTGGCAGGTCTCAGGTAGAAATCGTCTGCCTTTCGAGGAAATGGTCAAATTGGATCTCTTTTACATCGAAAACTGGTCGCTGCTTTTTGACCTAAAGATTGTCCTGCGCACTGTGATGGTCCTGTTGCGTGGCGATGGCTACTAATCCACGGGTTACTAATCACCGGTTATTGATCTGGGGTTACTAATGTTGGGTTATTAATCAGGGTGAAAGAGGAACCGCAGGTAAAGAGTCAGGGGGCGAGAGTGCTTGATGGCGCTATCGTCGTCTTTCTTTTTTTGTTTGCCGCCTTTGCCCCAGTCTCAATTGCGGGGACCCAAACGGCGTGGCTCGTCGGCATGCTCCTGTGGTTGGCCCGTTTTGCATTTCACCCGCGTCCTAAGATTTATAGAACGCCTGTTGACTATCCTCTTCTCGGCTTCTTTATTCTCACAGGCCTGTCGGCTTTCCTTTCCTACGAACCAATTGTTTCAATTGGCAAATTACGGGCTGCGAGTCTCTTCACAATCATTTATTTGTTTGCGGAAAACGTGCCCTCGCTGCGAGTTGTTCGGCTGCTCGCGTTTACGCTTATCGGTTCTTGCCTGGTTAGTGTTTTCTTCACGGCAGGCGAACGTTTGATGGGCCGGGGGGTAAAAGTTTTTGGGGTATCAGAGAAAAGTTCTCTTTACAACGCCGGTATTCGAGATGGAGATACGTTGCTGGAAGTCGATGGCCAGAAGTTGCGGGATCCGCAGGAACTGGTCAACGCTCTTTCGAAGCCGGAAAAGAGACCGGCCGCCGTTCTGACTTATCGTCACGAGATGCAACCCACGTACAAGGTGCCTCGCGGAAGTCTTCTGGCAGGCAACACAGCGCTTGAGCAACTAGGAATCGGAGGTTGGTCCAGAGGGCGCGACTGGCGAGCGTCGGGTCTGTACGGGCAATTTGTATCTTATGCAGAAGTCCTACAGTTAATAATTGCGCTTACGCTGGGAGTGCTTGTGAGCCTGCCGGAAAAGCGAAGTTGGATAGGCGCCCTTTTGCTTGTTGCGTTGGCGGGATCTGGCTGTGCGTTGCTGTTGACCGTCACGCGCGCCTCGTGGCTCGGGTGCGTGGTTTCCACGATGGTCATTCTTCTTCTGGGTGTTCCGCGACGCACAATAATTATCATCGGAGTGCTGGCGATACCCGTCATATTCGCGGGACTATTTCTTCTTCAGCAAAAACGTCACGTCGCCTTTCTCGATCAAAAGGATGAATCAACAACCTGGCGTCAAACTGTTTGGCGTGAGGGCGCTACCTTGCTCGTCAGTAAGCCCCGCCATCTGCTGGTGGGCGTCGGCATGGACTCGATAAAAGGACACTGGCGCGAGTGGGACATGTTTGATCACGGCCGGCTTCCCCATGGCCACATGCACTCAAATCTCTTACAAATCGCGCTCGAACGCGGCCTTCCGGCCCTTCTCCTGTGGCTGGTCTTTCTCTTTGTTTACTCCCGTATGCTTTGGCGCTCACTGCGAAGCAAAGCCCGGCTTGAATGGATCGAACGAGGAATTCTGCTGGGGGCCTTAGGCGGGCTCGCCGGGTTCTTTACCTCCGGTCTGGTCCATTACAACTGGGGCGATTCGGAGGTTGTAATGGT
>JALYTI010000102.1 GCA_030854375.1 Acidobacteriota bacterium
CTCCCCGCCGTAGCGGCCATTCGGGAGGCAATGCCCGGCTCGGACATTTCCTGGGTGGTGGAGCGTCAGTCAGCCGAAATTTTGAGAGACAACCCACTTCTGGATCGCCTCATCGAAGTCGACACGAAGGCCCCGAGGCGCGGGTTGATGTCTGGGGAGACGCTGCGGGCACCGCGCCAGCAGTTACGTCGGCTTCGCGCCTCGGCCTTCGACTTAGCCTTAGACTTCCAGGGATTATATAAATCCGCAGCAATTGCGCGCCTTTCGGGCGCGCGTCGTATTTTTGGCTTCTCGCGCGACTCTCTTCGTGAACCGGGCAGCCGGATTCTACTATCGAAGCGCATCCCAATTCCGAAAAATTGTCATGTTATCCGAAAAAATGTATTTCTGGTTGAGGGCGCGCTAGGGATTTCCGGTCCTGCCTCTTTCCACGAGTTCCAGTTTCCTATTGCGACTAGCTCACTTCATGAACGGGAAGCCCTTGATGCTGCACCCCCAGCCGGAAACCGGTACGCAATACTTAACCCTGGAGGCGGATGGCCAACGAAGCTCTGGAGCGCCGAACGCTTTGGCCGCCTGGCCGATGAGCTCTGGTCGCACTATGGCTTGTACTCACTAGTAACGCATGGGCCCGGAGAGGCCGAGTTGGCCGAAACAGTCTTGAGGTCAAGTCAGTCTGGGAAAGCGCGCGCGGTAAACCTGTCCTTGAAGAGCTTTTATGAACTGGCGAAACGCGCTGCGGTTTATGTAGGAGGCGACACGGGTCCAACACACATAGCCGTCGCCGCGGGCGCTCCTCTCGTCGGATTATTTGGACCGACTGAGTGGTCGCGACTTGGGAGCTTGCGAGAAGCTGACATTTGTGTGGAGCGGGTCGACATTGATTGCAGGTCTGACTGCAATCGCCGAGCTTGTTCGAAGTGGATCTGTATGGACATAGAAGTTGAGCGAGTGTTTCAGGCGGTTGGAGAAAGACTGAGGCGGGCGGGCAGTATACCGATGGAAGTAGCACAGGCAGTCTTGCCTGTCAGTTTGTAACTCGCGAAAGACAGACCGCAACGTCTGTCCTACCTTTGGAGTCCAATTAATATTGCGTAAAGGCGGAACGTGGATTCAGCGATGGCGTGTGCCACTTGGTTTCCTGTGTGCGGCACTCTTTCTTTTGTTTGCCAGACCACGTCCCGCCACATTAATAGCTGGCGCCATTGTTTCCGTTCCAGGGCTTCTGCTACGCGCATGGGCTTCGGGTCACATTAGAAAAAACGACGCGTTGGCGATATCCGGGCCCTACGCCTACACGCGCAATCCTCTCTATCTCGGCAGCTTCCTTCTCGGGCTCGGATTCACGATAGGTTCTGGCCGGTGGCTGCTGGCTATCCTTTTTGTTGCGCTCTTTGTTGGCATCTATTTGCCCGTCATGCGCGTCGAATCCGCGACGTTATCGCAGCTCTTTGGCGAAGCTTTTCAACAGTATGCCCAGGATGTCCCACTCTTTATCCCTCGCGTCTCTCCTTACCATAGCGCTGAACTCAAGAGAGGGTTCGAGAGCGGACTGTACATGCGATATCGAGAATACCGAGCTGCCCTGGGTCTTTCGATCGCCTGGGGATTACTGGTCCTGAAAGCGTATTACCTGAAATGAAGTCACCGACTCAAGAGATTCGCGCCGCACTGATTGCTCATAGCCTATCGACTTTCTTCGCATCAGTGTTTGCGGCGATGCTTATCCCAATATTCTTGATAGGCACCACACCTGTCATTTCTGCGCAGCAGCGTCCCGGTTCTCCCACTGTTACTAGCAGGCGTGCCACAGGCAGTGTTCGCGGGCCGGCGTTTGAGAGCGGTGAAGAGTTGGTCTACGTCGCTGAGTTTTCGCGGGTGTTCCTAAAAAAAGTAGACGTCGCTGACTTCCGGTTTACTGCCGGAAGGGAAAATTTACCGAGATCAATTGACTCGGGCTCCAGCCGAAAGGCAGGTGACGCTACGTATTCGCTAAAATTCACAGGTGATGTTTCCAGCAAGGGGTTCTTCAGTAAACTCTTCAATCTGCACTTTCGTGAACGGATCGAATCGCTTGTCGAGCCCCTGTCCTTCACTGTGCAGAAGACCAAACGAGTAGACGAGCAGGGAAAGCGCTCGCGCACTAGCGAATCTGTTTATGCCAACGGAAAGGTTTTTTGGATTGAGCGTGATCCAAACAACCCTGCGCGCACGCCACGGTCGGCTACTGCTAACTTTACGGGACAAGTACAAGACGTATTGTCGGCCATATATTTCTTGAGAACGCAGCCGCTCGAGATTGGAAAAACGTTTGAAGTCACAGTTAGTGACTCGGGACGCGTCTATCAGATTCCAGTGAGGGTGCTCGAGAAGAAACGGTTAAAAACCGTGCTTGGCCGAGTTGAGGCTTTGCGACTCGATCCCGATGTCTATGGCCCAAACCGAATGATTGCCGGGGAAGGTCAGTTCACAATTTGGTTGACCAATGACAGTAGACGGATTCCTGTAAGCGCTCGGATTAAAACCAGCTATGGAACGTTTGATATAACGCTGCGAAAAGTTATCGAGAATTCACGCGCGCCGCAGTACCTGACCAGCCACTAAGCCGCACTTTTTGTTTAGTCCCTTTCTGTTCCCTTCAATCCCACCATATTATTAGCTCGAACTGATCGTCACAAGACTATGAACGCCGGTACACCTGGTTCCATGCCGTCTATTTCCACGCCGCTTATTCTTGGACATCGTGGGGCGTCTGCGGTGGCTCCCGAAAATACGCTTGCCGCCTTTGCACGCGCAATTGCAGATGGCGCGGATGGAATCGAATTTGACGTCCGACTTTCGCGTGACCATGTACCTGTGGTTGTC
Organism: Acidobacteriota bacterium; assembly: GCA_030854375.1. Classification (GTDB taxonomy): domain Bacteria; phylum Acidobacteriota; class Blastocatellia; order Pyrinomonadales; family Pyrinomonadaceae; genus PSRF01. The sequence goes on from JALYTI010000102.1 coordinate 2,866, forward strand.
CACGACGCAAGCCTCAAGCGAACGGGATTAATTGACCGTCGCGTCTCGGAGCTGACCGGCGCGGAATTACAGGCCATAGATGTCGGCAGTTGGTTTGATCAGCGTGCGCAGTCTTCCGGCGAATCTTACCGCGGCGAGAAACTTCCCACGCTCGCCGAAGTTTTTCAACTTTTCAGTTCGACGGGCGGCGTGCTTTACATTGAAATGAAATGTGAAGCACACGAAGGAACTGCGCTCGCGGCCACCGTCGCCAAGGCGATTGAGGAATCTGGCCTGGCAAATCGGGTAGTGGTGGCAAGTTTCGATCTTTCTTCTATTGCCGAAATCAAGAAACATGCTGCGGCGATCCGCACGGCGGCCCTGTTCGAGCCAAAATTATCTCGGCCGATTTCAACTGTTCGCCGGCTTCGGATGGTCGATGTGGCGCGCCACAATGGCGCCGATGAGATCGCGCTCCACTACACCCTCGCCGGCCCTCGCGTGATCGAGAAAGCTAAGCGAGAGGGCTTGGAGGTGGTGTTGTGGACTGTGGATGACACTCATTGGATTGTCCGTGCTCGGTCGCTGGGTATTAAAGCCTTAATCTCAAACAACCCCGAAGTGATGGTGCGCTCTCGCAACACTTCGCAGCTTAGTTGAAGCTGCCTTCGAGCCTGAGCGACTGCGATTCCCCGCCTGCTCCGAACATCCCATCGCGTGAAGTCAGACTACGGCTGGTCCTGTTAAAAATGGGTGCAGATGACAGCGACCACTCACATCTGTATCATGCGCAGCACAACTTGTTGGATAGGAGACTAGATAATGCCCGTTAGAAAAGACGCCGAGATTATTGAACCCAAAGGCAGATTGGGAGTGCTGCTGGTTGGTCTCGGCGCTGTTAGCACCACTTTTATCGCAGGCGTTGAAGCCGTAAAGAAAGGGATTGGACAGCCCGTGGGAAGTCTGACGCAAATGGGTACGATTCGCCTCGGCAAGCGAACCGATAACCGCGTTCCCTTAATTAAAGAATTCATGCCGCTGGCAAAGCTTGAGGATTTAGTTTTCGGCGCTTGGGACATTTTTGAAGATTCAGCATACGAAGCAGCAACCCACGCCGGCGTGCTGGAGAAAGAATTATTAACCCAACTGAAAGCTCCGTTGCAGAAGATCAAGCCGATGAAGGCGGTCTTCGATCAGGCTTACGTAAAGCGCCTAAGCGGAAAGAACGTTAAAAAGGGTGCCAACAAGTTCAAGCTGGCTGAACAACTTATCGAAGAGATATCGGAATGGAAGCGCAAGAATCGCTGTTCGCGAGTGGTCATGATTTGGGCCGCCTCGACCGAAATTTTTCTTAAAGAACATCCTGTTCACAAGACGCTGCAATCGTTCGAGAAGGCCATGCGCGAGAACCATAAGGCGATCGCACCTTCTATGATTTATGCCTATGCAGCGTTGAAGTCGGGAATTCCATTTGCCAACGGCGCGCCAAATCTTACAGTTGACATACCAGCTTTAAGAATGCTTGCTGAGGAAAATAATCTGGCCATTTGCGGAAAAGACTTTAAGACGGGGCAGACATTGATGAAGACCATTATTGCTCCGGGACTGAAAGCGCGAATGCTTGGTTTGAATGGGTGGTATTCAACAAACATACTAGGCAATCGGGACGGCGAGGTATTGGACGATCCGGAATCGTTCAAGACGAAGGAAGAATCGAAATTATCTGTACTCGAATATATTCTCCAGCCCGAAGTTTACCCGCAACTGTACAAAGACTTTTCACACGTCGTTCGCATTAACTACTATCCGCCGCGCGGAGACAATAAAGAAGGCTGGGACAACATAGACATCTTCGGCTGGCTTGGTTATCCCATGCAAATCAAGATCGATTTTCTATGTCGAGACTCGATTCTTGCGGCGCCGATCGTCCTTGACCTTGCATTATTTTTGGACTTAGCGCAACGCGCGGGCATGAAAGGAATCCAGGAGTGGTTGTCCTTCTACTTTAAATCCCCCCAAACGGCTCCCAAGCTCTATCCTGAACATGACGTTTTCATTCAACTGATGAAACTGAAAAACACCTTACGCTATCTTCGCGGCGAAGATTTGATCACGCACCTCGGCCTTGAGTACTACGACTGAAGGTGAGAAAAACGCACAGACTGTTTCCTATTCCCCCGACACAAATTGCGCTGCAATACTCCGTGAAACCTTTTGGTAGATATCCGCGCGAAAACGTGCAATCCAGCGGCCTTTCGCTCAGCTTTCTCGCTGCCGGCAAACACTTATTGGCAGCGAGGTCCTGACACGAATTGTCAGCGCTGATCAACAAAATTTCTTGACACAAACTTCAATTTAACGTCCTCCTCAATATTTTGTGATGACATTTCAACAGGTGTCGTATATATAGCATTAGTTGATATGAAACGAGCGGTAGCAATACTTACGAACAGCAAACGTAGCGGAAGGGCCTCGCATCAATTGGATTAACGGATCGTTCCTTGCATTAGAGAAGGCCGGCCAATAACGGCCGAGCCGAAAAGAGCGCCCCCGGCAAGGCCGAAAGCGCTCGCGGATGCGAGGAGGACGAGCATGATTTCCGAAATGGACTTAGACAAACTAAACAAAACGATGGGCACAGTCTTCCTGGATCCTGATCAAAAAAGTCCGCGCGCCCAGGACTTCGAGGAGCGGCTTTACGCTCGCATCGTCGGGCAGGAGCGCGCAGTGCGGCGCATGAGCGGCCTGTACCAGATATTTCTGGCTGGCATGAACCCGCCCAACCGGCCGATTGGCACAATGCTTTTCCTGGGTCCGACGGGCTCGGGAAAAACTCGCGTCATTGAAGCAGCGGCAGAAGTCCTGTATGGAGACTCTAACGCAATCGTAAAGATAGATTGCGCGGAATTTCAGCATTCGCATGAGATTGCGAAACTAATCGGTTCGCCCCCGGGGTATCTTGGACATCGCGAAACTTCTCCAATGCTGACGCAGGAGAATCTCGATCGCATGCATACCGACGATTTGAAGCTTTCACTCATACTGTTTGACGAGATCGAGAAAGCGTCGGATAGCCTGTGGCAGTTGCTCCTGGGCATTCTTGATAAGGCAACCTTAACGCTTGGTGACAACCGGCGCGTTGATTTCTCGCGCTGTATGGTTGTGCTGACATCAAACCTTGGTGCCAGAGAGATGTCCGAACTGATTTCCGGCGGTATCGGCTTTGCGCCCGGCAAAGGCTCGAAGAACCCCAACGATACTGAAGTGGATCAGAAAATCTACAGAACTGCCGTGGAAGCAGCCCGGCGAAAGTTTTCTCCTGAATTCATGAACCGCATAGACAAGGTTGTTGTGTTCCGATCGTTGAAGGAGCACCACCTGCGGCAAATTCTGGAGCTGGAACTTCAGGCCGTACAGGATCGGATCATGCAGTCGGCCGGAACGAAGTTTGTTTTCCAATGCTCGGTCGCCGCTAAAGAGACGCTTTTGAAAGAAGGCCTGGACTTTAAATATGGCGCGCGACACCTTAAGCGCTCAGTTGAGCGGTTCCTCGTCTATCCGCTTTCGAATTTGGTCGCGACAGGTCAGATAGGACTCGGTGATCTGGTACACGTTGATTTGGACGAGTACACCCACAAACTGATCTTCTCGAAGAGCTCGGGTGGTGCCCTCATTCACGACTTGCCGGTACCCAAGGATGAGCCGGAGATCGAGGAATCACTGTCAGGTGGAGTTGGCCTGCCAATACCCCAGGCAACAAAAGCTGCCAAGAAAGGGCAAAGCCGGGGAGAAAAGGCAGAAAGCTAAAACTTTCTAAATCTGGGATCGCGAAAGCGCCGTTCACTTAAAGTGTTCGGCGCTTTCAATTTATCCCGTGTTCTTATTTTCAAGTACCGTTGTGCGTCTTTGCCCGTAAGATATTTCGTATCGCTTTATCGGCTGCCTCAGAAAGATAGGGATCACGCGCCGGCAACGCTTCGCGAAGCGCCGGGAGCGCTGAAGGATCCCCGATCAATCCGAGGGCTGATGCTGATTCCCTCCTGACATCATCTTCGGCTTTTTCGTCCTGAAGCACTGCGATGAGAGCCGGCAGACCGGCATTATTTCCAATCTGTCCCAGTGAACGTGCCGCGGCCCGCAACAGGAAAGCGTCTTGTGACTTCTTCGATTTTTGATTCTTCCTGGAAGGAGTTGATACAACTTGCGGACTAAGAACAGAAGCTAGTGCAGAAACTGCTGCCGCGCTTTTGATTTGGCCGAGCGCTACTGCGGCAGCGCCTCTTACCGCATCTCTTTTGTCATTGAGAAGGCGGTCGAT
>JALYTI010000103.1 GCA_030854375.1 Acidobacteriota bacterium
TTCCAGAACCCACCCGCTTGTATGTTAACCACATGCAAGTTAGAAAGTATTATGGCTGTGCCAATCGCATACTAGGCGATTGGTTCAAGAGGGACAATAGATCGTTCACCCGTTTGGTTGCTTCGAGCCCGTGCGGTAGCCCTTGATCGTTGTCCCTTGTTTTCCCTAAACCCGAACAGTTGCTTGGGCCTCGAGCCCGCATTCGCAAGCGTGGGAAGGAGAACCAATTTCATGTCTAAGAAAAAGTTGAAGTCCTTCATTGGCATTGACGTTTCCAAAGAACAGCTGGAAGTGGCAGCACACGAGAGCGACTGCCAGTTTCGTTGTCCGAACAAAGCGAGCGCCTTTGGCAAACTAATCGCCGAACTGATCAACTTACGGCCGGCGCTGATCGTGCTGGAAGCCACCGGTGGTTTGGAAAAACCAGTCGTTGGCGCCTTGCATGCGGCTGGCTTACCGGTAGTAGTGGTCAACCCGCGGCAAGTGCGCGATTTCGCCAAAGCCCTGGGCCAATTGGCTAAAACCGATCGGCTTGATGCGCGTGTCCTGGCCCACTTTGCCGCTGCTATAAAGCCACCGCTGCGCCCTATTAAGTCAAAGGAAGAGCAGGAATTAGACGCCTTGACTGGTCGCCGCGGCCAACTCATCGAGATACTTACCGACGAGAAAAATCGACGTGCCTCCGCGGCCTCCGACTCCGTGCGCGACCAAATCGAGAAGCACATCGATTGGCTGGAAAAGCGCATCGCTGAACTCGACCAGCAACTCAAAGCGCTGCTGCAAAGTTCGGCCTGCTGGCAAGCCAAAGATCAAATCTTACAAAGTGTTCCCGGCATTGGCCCGGTAGTCTCCTTCTCGATGATCGCTGACTTGCCGGAGTTGGGGGCGCTTAACCGCCAACAGATCAGCAAGCTGGTGGGTGTCGCGCCACTTAATCGCGACAGTGGCCAACAACGCGGCGCCCGCCACATCTACGGCGGTCGCGCGCGCCTGCGCAGTGTGCTCTACATGGCCGCCATCACTGCAGTGCGCCATAACCCAGTTATCAAAGAATTCTACGAGCGCCTTCGGGCCAGGGAGAAACCATTCAAAGTCGCGATCACTGCTTGCATGCGCAAACTGCTCGCGATCGTTAACGTCATGCTTCGTGATAGCACCTGCTGGAAAACCAAGAATGAGCCAGTTTCAGCTTGACTTCCAACACAGTTGCTACCGCGTGGTGGTACTGACCTCATGGGCCCAAGCGTTCTACTCAGGGCAAGCACTCGACTGCATCGCAGCCCAATTTACTATTCGCTGTCCACGATTTACTATTTCCCCATGATCGGACGTCCCCAACCAAACGAAGCAGCGCCTTATTACACCCGATATACTGACCTGGTCACCAGCGACGATATCCTCGGAGTGCTTTCGAGTCAGTTGGAAGAAACGGTGAAGTTCCTGCGCGGGATTTCAGAAGAGAAATCTCACCACCGTTACGCTCCCGATAAGTGGTCCATGCGCCAATTGCTGAGCCACGTTAACGACACGGAGCGGCTCTTTCTTTTCCGCGCTCTCTGGTTTGCACGCGGGTTTCAGGATCCGTTACCAAGTTTCGATCAAAACATTTGCGTTGAAGGCGCCGAGGCAGACAACGTTTCCTGGGCGAGTCACGTTGAAGAATTTCGCGCAATCCGGATGGCCACTATCGCATTTTTCCGGCACCTTCCTGCCGAGGCCTGGCTGCGCCGCGGCATCGCCAGCGACAACCCTTTCACCGTTCGCGCGCTTGCCTACATTGCTGCGGGCCACGTGATGCACCACACAGCCGTCCTCCAAGAGCGGTATTTTTGAGACCCCGATAGCGATGCCGCAGCAATACGGGCCCGGCACAAAGCACAACGATCGGGCCAATGAGGTCAGTACCACCTGCGGTAGCGGGTGGGTCCGTTACATTCATGCTCAATCGCTTTTTCAGAACCCACCCGCTACCGCGTGGTGGTACTGACAAGACAACCCACCCGCTACCGCAGGTGGTACCGACCTCAACAGGCCTGCCCAAATCGCGATTGATGCTTCAGGCGCAAACCGCATCGCGCCAATTTACTAATGCCGTACACGACTTACTATTTACGCCATGATAGATCGCGTTACTCTTGTGCGAGAAAGTCTCGAATCACGCGCCGTTCGTTCTCGTCTTTGAGACGCGTAAATAGTTTTGTGCCCAGCGTTTTTATTGTCTCTGGACGGTCGAACGGCATGCGTTGATAAACTTTCCCCCCACTGAAGTGGCAAGGCATGCACCTGGATTCCAGAATTGGTCTGATTTGGGTCGCGAAATCTACCTTGTTTGTTGTCTTCGCTGATTCTGTAGAGACAGCCGTCAGAACGCTTGAAGTTGATTTAACTTTGGTGACGGCATTTGTGTGGCTGCAGCCGTAGAGGCCCAGGATGGAAGCTAACGCGAAGATCAGCCCAGCTATCCGCATGGTCGGAATGCTACGCCGGTCAGGACCCTTCTGCAACAGCCTGCTGGACCAGTTTCGTCGTGCGAGCAAAAGCGATCCGCAACTTACCAGCACCCGGTGAAATAGAATCTACCAGCCAGTCAGGGCTTCGCGGGTGGCCACCGCTCCATGCGGTAAACACGCTCTTTGGCGGGGCTGTTTCCGTTGGCTGGCCACTTAAGAACAGCTTTCCACAAATCCTTGGACTCACGTTTCCAACTGAATGAATTTCGTGCTTTAAAGACTGGCTCGAAGGTAATCGAGCTATCGTCGATTGCTGTTGCCACCCAGCGAGATCCTTCCCCGGCGTTCCCAAACTGTCCATCCTTGATCTCAAAGCGAGTAGTGTCATCGACTTTGGCTAGGTTCTCATCCGGGAAACTATCAACCAACAACGTAGACTCATTTTCGAAGCGGTAGCGCTCATAAAATGGAGCATCCACATCACCCGTCCCGCGCCACGACCCTTCAATCCAATGCAGCCTGGCGAGGTCAGCCGGAATAATGCGTTTCGGCGTAGGTGACGGAGACGCCGTATTATGTGACGCGTAATGGGATTTCATTCGCGCGCAACTTCCGAGGCTGACCAGCGTCGCCGATAAGAAAATAACGCAAATGATTTGGCGCTTCGAAGGCATTTGTGAATGTGCAGTAGAACCTTGCTAAACCTGAATCAGAATCGTGAAACAAACAAAAACTTCATCAGCGACTCCGTGGGGTGGAGCTGCGCGGAGTGTAAAGATTCAGTCGCGTGCGCATGCGTTGCTGCCAGGCGCTTTGCCTGGTGTCCACCTCTTCGATTTGTGCCAGCGCTTCCGCCAGCGTCTCGCCGCCGAGTTGCCGCATCTTCAAGTAGAGCAGTGCCGGCACGATCGACATTAACGGGACAATGAAGATGTTAAAAAGCCCAGACAGCTGTTGGTAGATCTCGCCCGAGATGGTGAGGCCATGTTTAGGCGCGCCGCCCGTTTTATTCACGCCGACGGAGAGCCGGCCGAGCAGAATACTAACCGCTATCGGAATCACAAACTGCAGGAGCGAGACAATGATGATCGTTCGCCACGAGCGCGAAGCCAGCTCGCGCGCCCTCCGCCGCGCGGCCTTTTTTTCTAATCCTTCGATCAAAACCACCGGGGCATAAAGCAAGTAGCGCACATATATGATGAGGCCGGGGATGACCAGCGCACAAAAGCCAACTATCATACGTAATGTGAGCAGCAGACTGGTTTTGAGGAAGGGACGCCAGCGTCGTTTCAACACAGCGAAGGCGGTCCGCAGTTCCACTGGACGCAAGGGCGCCGCTGTCAGTTGCGTAACGATCACGGCAGTCATGCCAGAGATGACCGACGCGGCGACGAAATAAGCCACAACTTGTAAAAGCACGAGCAGCACCAGGGCGACAATGAATATCACCTTAATCGCCGTTCCCCGGTGAGTCAGCGACTCTTCAGCGAGTCCCAAACCAATTATCAGCAAGGTGACGACGATGACGGGGATATGCGCGATGAACGACAGGCGTAGAAACTTGGGGAAGTATTCGCTGTAGAGCGCGAAGGCGCGCCGGTAAAGCGAGCCAATGCCATCGGCCTGTGCGCGCAGTGAACTGGCAAACGCGGCAGCCGTAGGCGGACGATCCTCCGGCTTCTTAGAAAGCGCCGTCATCACAACCTCCGCTGCGCGTTTTGGTATCTTCTTGTTTCGCTCGCGCAGAGGTGGGGGCGGCAAGTTAATGTGCTCACGCATGACGCTTCCCGTTTCGCCAGCAAAGGGCGGCTCGCCGGCAAGCATCTGGTAAGCAATTACGCCCAGGCTATAAATGTCGGAGCGCGCGTCCAAACGTTTGGCAGCACACTGCTCCGGCGACATATAAAGCGGTGTCCCCATGATAGCGCCGATGCGCGTGAGCTGATTACCAGGCATAGTCCGGGTGGGCATAAACGTTTGTTTGCCGCGTGCGTCATGCCGCGTGGCCTGGTCGAACATGAGAGTCCTATCGCCGTCGTCACCGGCGTCCGTTGGAGGCTCAGTCAACGCGGACCTGGCGCCTGTTTCACTTCTGGATTCTGCAAACAATTGAGTAGCGTCGTCGTGCTGCGACTGCGGCGCGTGCGTTGGAACTCGCTCGTTGAGTTGCGTTCGAGCTTCTTCGCTTTGCTCTTCTGGATAAACGAGCGTGGCGACTTCCAGATCGTGATCATCGGGAATCATGTCCCGACCTCTTGAACGCGACGCTGCTTGAGCTGGGTTGCTTGAGCTGCTGCCAGACTGGGCATGCGCAGTCTTCGATGTTGCAGGCGCACCAACCGGGGAGCTTGTTGGATCGCCACCAGCCGTTTGGGGTTCGGCGAGTTTGGCGATACCAAAGTCGAGGACCTTCACTCGATAACCGCCGAGCCGGTTGGGTTCGAGCCAGATGTTATCCGGCTTTAAGTCACGATGAACAATTCCCTGCTGGTGCGCCTCGTGAACGGCCGAGCAAACCTGCTCGAGAATGTCCACCACCCACTCAAGTGGCAGTCGCTTCTCCTCTGTCAGCACGTCACCAAGCGTGCAGCCATCGAGATATTCCATCACAAGATAGGCCACGGGCTCATCACCAGCGTGCGCAAAGCCAAAATCGGTAACGTCAACCACGTTAGGATGGCGCAAACGTCCAGCTGCGCGGGCTTCGCGTTTGAAGCGCGCCACAAATTCCTCGTTGCGCATGAACTGGGGCGTAATTAATTTGAGCGCTACGTAGCGTTCGGTTCCCAGGTGGGTTGCGAGATAAACAGCGCCCATGCCGCCGCGTCCCAGCAGTCGCTCCAGGCGATACTTTTCGTCAAGCACCTGACCGATGTAAGGATCCGAATCAATCATGCGTGGGTATGCTACAGGGAGCATCAGTCGACAGCAAACATCAGTAGGCAGTAGGTAGTAGGTAGTAGGCAGAGAGTGGGCCTGCCTTCGGCTTTTGCTTTCTGCCCACTGCCAAGTGCCCACTGCCTACTTCTTCCCTACCGGCACATTTGCCATGCGCGAATCGCATCTATTGGGGCAATCAGCATCAATATTTCCAGCAACAGGCTATCTCTGATCCAGAGGGTCAAGATGAGTTCCATCGCCGCAAAAACAACCAGCGACCGCCGAAAGCCGAGGCGGCGCGCAATTCCGAATCCAACTACACAACAAACAATGTCGCCAAAAGAGTTGACGACGGTATCGCCCTGGTAACCGAGCGCGGCCGTCTCCGCGCGATATCGCTCGATGATGAAGTTTGTGTTCTCAAAAACTTCCCACGAAGCCTCAACTGCGATTGCCAGTGTAAGTTGCCAAATCGGTTTCAATCGCGGCAGCAGCCACGCAATTATCCAGAAAAACAGGAAGCCATGAAGTAGATGCGTAAAGCTGTAGGGATCGAGAAAATGCTGAGAGTTATCAGAACTACAAACCTTGCCCGCCCAGATTGAAAATTTACCGCAGGAACAGATCCACAAACGTCCTTCAAGTCGCAGCAGGATAGCTGTGAAAGGAAAGATCCCGATAATCGCAAGAGCCGGCCAAATATTTCTCTTGTCAAACCCAGCTTTTAGGGACATACGTGATCAAGTCATGGAAAAATGGACGATACGGAAATCATAAAGATGATTTCATTGTCGAGGGCGAGCATAATTCCGCGCGTAAGACGGCGGCTCGACGTTCGGCGGCAGTCGCGGATCAGGCACAGGTTCTTTCGCGACAAGCCGCAGAGGAATAACACCCGCCCAGACGGTCAGCTCGTAGTCTTCTTCATCGTCGAGTGGCGGACCACTGCGCACCTTAGCCGAAACTTCTTCGAGCGGCAGAGACAGGACCGTCGTAGCTTTAATCTCTTGCTCACTTGGGCCGCGCACGTCGTCCCATCTGCCGGCAATGACATGTTCAGAAAATGCGAAAAGCGCTGCGACTTTCGCCTCCTTCTCTTCAATAATCGAGGCCCGCCCAAAGATTACGACAGAACGATAATTCATCGAGTGATGAAAGGCGGAACGTGCCAGCACGAGCCCGTCGATGAGAGTTATTGCCACGGAGACATCGACACCTTGCGCGAGCGTGCGTAACATGCGGCTGACCTGCGAGCCATGAATGTAAAGGCGGTCATCAACTCGCGCGTAGCCGGTGGGAATCACAATTGGCTGCCGATCAACGACGAAGCCGACGTGACAAATAAAACCTTCGTCGAGAATTCCATAAACGAGTTCGCGGTCATAGACCCCGCGTTTTGGCAGTCGTTTTAGTGTAGTGCGCTCGGTTGGAGTGAATGTAGACATAGTGATCGGCAGTCAGTCTTCGGCAATACGTAGCAGGGGTCGGTGAACTAAGAATAATATTACGAATAGTATATGAACAATCAGCACAGAGAGACAGAGATCACGAAGGTCGCAAGGAGAAATCCACCTGACTCCGCGCGGATCTTCAGGCGCCTGAGATAAGAGACCGACAATAAGCTGATTCCGCAGAGTCCCCGAGGCGTGTAGAATATCTGGTCCCAATCGTTTTAATAGACCGGATGCGTTCACAGTATATTTCATTGGCAAAGGTGGTTACGCTTGCGATCCTTCTGGTGTTTGCAAGCTGCATTGGCGCATGCACTCGTCGAAAGCCCGCGCAGACCGAAGCAACCCCCCTGCTCTCTGGCCCCCCTAATAC
>JALYTI010000588.1 GCA_030854375.1 Acidobacteriota bacterium
ATTAGGGATGGAAGAAGGTTGGATGCAAGAGTTTGACGGCGCTGCTTACTACTATCGTCCCGACTTCACCGATGCCGCTGCGCCATTCAAAGATATTCGCGATTTCCAACCCTAACACCCGGGACGATCGACTTACTAAGACTTATTTGGTTTGAGTTGGTGCGTCGTGTGCTCGGTTACGGACGGGCGAGCGACTATTGGATCGGTGGATCGTGGTCCGTTCATACTCGTGCGGGTACCATCCGAAAGTTGGTTAGCGGCAGAAATCCGAGACTCGAGTTCCTTTTGGGACTCTGCCTCGTTTGAGCGATCGGCGATCTTTTTGCGAGGAACGGTGAAGACGAAGCCGTTAATCACAATACCGAGGCCAATCAAAAAGGCGATCAAGCCTAAGGCGACAAACGGAGTAAGATCGTGCTGAGCAAGGCTGAGCAAAAACAGCAGCACCGACGCCCCCAGACCGATTGAGGCTGTTATCACACCGGCACGAACTCGGCGCAAACGTTTCTCTTCCGGCGACTCAAGAAATTTTTCAATTTGCGGCAAGACGTCTTCCGCTACTTTCTTTAGATCGTACGACGACTCCATTTCCCGAATCTTATCGGCAAGTGCCTGGCTGATCTGTTCGCGCGCGGAAACTGCTGAAGCTGTAATCGAGTCGGGGCGTTCCAGACCAATGCGCACAACTCGCAAGTCTGTTCCGCAAGCGCGGCAATACTGGCTGAGTTGTCGTTCTTCTGAACCGCAGGAGGGACAATACATAGTGATGGGTTATACGGAAGTATGGGCGGCGAAGTTCCCCGGCAGGGTAAACGGCATTGCTAAACGCAAACTGTTAGTTTGCGATGGGTCACGCCCGGCTGCGGCCCGAGCACAGCTTCGACGCTTTCAAACAGTTTGCGTTACATATCTGCGACTTTCACGCCGCGCCAAAATGCAATGCGGTCTTTAATCTCGGCCGCGGCGGCCTTCGGGTCCGGGTAATACCACGCCGCGTCCTTGTTGGTTTCTCCATCAACAACCACGCTGTAATAGCTGGCCTCACCTTTCCAGGGACAGGTCGTGTGACTGGCGCTCTGCTCGAAATATTCCTTGTTGACTGAATCTCGAGGGAAATAGTGATTGCCCTCGACGACCACTGTGTCATCGCTGTCTGCCAAAACTGCGTCGTTCCATGTAGCTTTCATAATGAGTGAATGGTGAATGGTAAATAGTTAAGAAGCCGGAATCGCAGTCGTGAATAGCAAATGGTGATCACCACGCTCGACTATTCCCCATTCACTATTCACCATTTACCCGTTGAGAGCCTCCGCTCACGGAAGGAAGAATGGTAATTTCGCTTCCCGACGCCACAGGTGTTTTCAGCCAATCTTTGCGCCGAATATTTTCACTGTCCAAAAAGACATTCACATGCTGCCGCAGTTGTCCCTGTTCATTCAACACCCGGTCGCGCAAGCCGGGGTGCAGCTTCCACAATTCATCAAGTGCTTCCCCGACATAGGTCGCCGAAACATCACTGCTGATCTGGTGGCGGCCTTCAGTGAAGTCAGTCAGAAATCCTGTGACGTTGAACGTAATCATTATTCATTCCTCCGCGCTGCCGTCCAGGAGCACCAGCGTCAAACACTAAGGTAAGACTCCTTCCGGCACCATCCAGGGATGGACGTCGAGTGCCAATCGTCCCGCCTGGACAGCGGGATCAGTCGCGGCCAGCGCGCGCGCTTCCTCCAGCGAGGCGGTCCGGAAAACAAAAATTCCTCTAAGGGTACCGTCATCTCCAAAAGGCCCGGCAACCACGAGCTTTTTCATGTCAGCCAACCGGACGATGTTTGCCATGTGAGCTTTTTGTAGCGCCTCGGTTGCCGGAGTTTTTTCGGGCGTCCACTTTGCGCCGCGCGTCAGAAATGCAAGGTAAGCGGTTGTCAGCTTAATCGGAGACGCAGGTTTTTTCATTACGTCTTCGGACCACCAGGCGTGCATCTCGGGAACGAAGTGTCCGGCTTTTACAGCTGGATCGTTTTCTACCCAGGCCTTGGCCTCGTCAGCTGTTTTTGCGCGCAGAACGTAAATGCCTGCGATTTCTCCGTCGTCGCCAAGCGGTCCGGCGATGACAGCGCGGCCCGATTCGAGAAGCGATAGAACATAGTTAACATGTTCTGACCGCAAGCTGTCCGTCATCCTCGCCGCAGTCTCTTTCGGACCTCGCTTAAGCAATGCCATGTGAAACTCGATCAGTTTGAATTGCGGTTGTTTCTCCTGCGCTCCCGCGGTTGCGGGTAATGCGAAAAAGAAAAGGACAAGCGTAATAATGCCGAGGGGTTGTTTCATAAAGTTCCTATTTAGCTGAGATATTATGGATACCGATTGCGAATCGTTTCGGGTCCTGGAAATATTTTCCTGTCGTTTGGTCGTCACTGTACTACTGCAGCCTTCACGCAAACGACTGGCGGTAAGCTTTCGAGAATGGGCCTCCACGAGTCACCTGCATCC
>JALYTI010000589.1 GCA_030854375.1 Acidobacteriota bacterium
TTTTCTTCAGATTCGGGTTCATTCGCGTTAATCCGCGGCTGAATTTCAAACTGACCTCTACCCCAGGGAAAAGCTCGCTTGACACCCCGCGCGACGCTCCAATAGTCTTGCGTGGATTGAATCTTGAGAAGTTTTTGATCAGTTGAGCTGACCTGCGCACACCTTGCGATAGCTAAGAAACCTTGCCGGGCGCGCCGAACCGAGACCGAGTCAACAAACCGCCCGCGCGGCAATTCAAAAGGAAAACCGGATTACATGGTCAAGGAAGACATAATTGCTTTGATTAAGGCAAAGCAGGCTCATATCGGAGTTGTGGGATTAGGTTACGTTGGATTGCCATTGGTCGCGGAGTTTGCGCGCAGCGGTTTTCGAGCGACGGGCTTTGAAGTGGACGCTAAGAAAGCCGACCAGATCAACTCAGGACTCTCTTATATTAGCGACATTGCTTCGTCTGTGGTGAAGGAACTTGTCGAAAGCAAGCGCCTGCGCGCCACTACGGATTTCAATCTTTTGAGCGAATGTGACGCCGTCATTATTTGTGTTCCGACGCCCTTGCGAAAAACGAAGGAGCCGGATGTCTCTTACATTCTGGCCGCAGCAGAGGAAATTAAGCAGCGCTTGCATCAGGGACAGTTGATCATCCTCGAGTCCACTACCTATCCGGGCACCACGGACGAAGTTTTGCTGCCTATGTTTGAGGAGACCGGGCTAAAACTTGACAAGGATTTCCTGCTTGCCTTCTCGCCTGAAAGGGTTGACCCGGGCAATCCTGAATTTCAAACACACAACATTCCGAAGGTCGTCGGCGGGGTCACGCCCGATTCAACTGACGCTGCCGCTTATCTCTATTCGCAGATAGTTAAGGATGTGCATGCGGTTAGTTCAGCTCGCGTTGCTGAAACTGCAAAGCTTCTGGAAAACACTTTCCGCGCTGTAAATATCGGCATGGCAAACGAGATGGCCCGGTTGTGCTATGCGCTGAACATCGATACCTGGGAAGTGATTCGCGCGGCGGCGACGAAGCCGTTTGGTTTCATGCCTTTTTATCCTGGCCCAGGTATTGGAGGTCATTGCATCCCGCTCGACCCTCATTATCTATCGTGGAAGGCGCGCCAGCATGGGTTTGATTCTCGCTTCATCGGTTTGGCGGAAGAAGTGAATTCGCGCATGCCGGATCACGTTGTGCAATTAGTCGCGGATGGTCTGAACGATGAGCGCAAGGCAATGAAGGGTTCGCGTGTGCTCCTGCTCGGCGTTGCTTACAAGAAGGACATTGACGACGTGCGCGAAAGCCCCGCGTTGTCGATCATTGATCGTTTACGCGCCAAAGGCGCTGATGTGCGTTACCATGATCCCTTCGTCAAAGAGGTGCATTTCGACGACGCGCACACAGAAGGCGGCGGAGCGCCGCTGGGATCCGTGCCGTTAACTGATGAGGAGTTGCGCGGCACCGACTGCGTGGTGATCGTCACCAACCATAGCGCGACTGACTACCATCGAGTTTGCCAGCTTAGTTCGTTAATAGTTGACACGCGAAACGCGCTCAATGGAGACGTCAGACGCGACAGCAGCGCGCGAATAATACGGCTGTAATTCAAATGTCCAATGTCCAATGTCCAACGTCCAGTGTCCAACGTCCAATGTCCAACGTCCAAGGTCGGTCAAGCAGTTTAGAGTTCAACCTTTAGGTTGCTTGTTTCGTAACCACACAAGCTAAAGCTTGAACTCTAAACTACTTGAACAGCAGCGGACATTGGACATTGGACATTGGACTTCTTGAATGTTGAAAGTAATCAACGTTGTGGGTGCGCGGCCTAACTTCATGAAGGTCGCGCCAATCGTGGAAGCAATGAAGCGGCGCGAACGAGAGTTTGCGCCGCTTGTTGTTCATACAGGACAGCATTACGACTCTGCCATGTCCGACGCATTTTTCCGCGATCTGGACCTGCCGCAAGCGGATGTTTATCTCGAAGTCGGTTCTGCATCGCATGCGGTGCAAACGGCTGCCGTTATGGAACGCTTCGAACCAGTCGTTGTTAAAGAAAAGCCCGACTGGGTGTTAGTTGTCGGTGATGTCAATTCCACGCTCGCCTGCGCTCTGGTTTGCGCAAAGTTGGGTGTGAAAGTCGCACACGTCGAGGCTGGACTGCGTAGCCGCGATCGCAGGATGCCGGAGGAAATTAATCGGCTGTTGACGGATCAGATTGCTGATCTACTTTTCACGCCCTCCGAAGACGCAAACGAAAACTTACTGGGCGAAGGAATACCGCCCGAGCGAATACGCTTTGTCGGTAACATCATGATCGATTCGCTCTTCAAGCACCTGCCGCGCGCCAGGGAATCAAACATAGGCAGGGATCTGGGACTAGCTGAACGGGATTACGCTGTGCTCACGCTACATCGGCCGTCGAATGTGGATGACGCCAACACCTTCTCACGAATACTTGAAGCACTTGAAGAGATTGGCAAGCGCCTTCCAATTATCTT
>JALYTI010000590.1 GCA_030854375.1 Acidobacteriota bacterium
GCTGAAGGCCATCGTTAGACGGCCTCAAGGTAATCTCTCTAAAGTCGCTCGGGCGACACAGCTATGAAAATGTACGTGGTGATCCAAGAGCAGAACGGCCGCGTGGGCCATCAACTGCTCGGGCAGGCACTAATTGAGGCAGACCTCGATGCGTCCCTCACGTACTTGGCACTTCGCCCCAAACTCCAACCCCTCTGCACTTTCGCTGTGTACTCGTCCAAACAGGCAGCGGAAGCGATTCAAGAATTGGAGGAACTCGGGGACGTTGACGTCGATCCCCGCGACTTCGACGCGGAATGGTTCGATCCCGTCGAATGCATCGCGACCATCGATTCACTACTCGATTCTCGGGTTCGCTGCGTTGCGAAGGGAGTTCGCACGGAGATCGCCTATCTGCGGCGCGTATTGACTGAAGCGGTCCATCGTCGGTCGACTTTTCATCTTGTACAGGTCGAGTCAGAAAAGGAAATCGGCTGTGGTCAGCTTCTCTTGGCGGAATTGAAGCAACCGGCCGTCTAACAAAGCCTTGCAGCTGACGGCGCGATAGCATGCTTCTCAAGTAACCTTTTTCCTTCAGCTCGGATGCTGATCGCGCGCCGCAGCTGAAGGCCATCGTTGGGCGCTTCTGCCGTTGCATTACTTGAGGAAGGAGGAAGGAACAAATGAAACTGATGGAAACCTTATTTGGAACGAAATGCGTAGACTGTAGACAAAACATCAAAGGAGAAAAATTTGAATTTGGCTCAGGTTGGATATGTGAGAGTTGCAAAAGCAAGTTAGAGGAGCATGAGCCTACAAGAGATGAGGAACGGAAACGTAAGAAAGAGGAGAATAGACGTAAAAGAGATGCGGAACGGAAACGTGTTGAAGCCCCGCATAAAGAAGCAAAAATCGTCATTGAGGCAAACGCGGCTGCCGTAGAAACTATGTGTCGCGTGGTAGATAGCAGCGTGGCTGAAATCGCGACTATGCTTTTCGCCCGCCAGTATGGACGCAGTGATCATCTGAATGCACTCGATGGACTGTCAGATGTTGGCTATCAGGCAATCAGTGGCCATTATATCTGGAAGACTCTAGATGGGGGGCTCGTGGTAACGAAAGGACAAAACTCCCCCGAGTTAGGCGCGGCCCTGATCGGTCCAATGTCAGCGTTGCGTGAATGCTATGTTGGTGCTTTGAACAACAAGTTCCGTAGCTAAATTCAGAGGCACGCCAGCAAACGACGCCCAACGTATTAAGAATTCGTGTGGCGCGGTAAGCTGACGCAACCCACCGTAGACTCAAACGAGCCGCCACACAATTCTGTGTTGAACTAAGCCGGTGGTGGGAGGGACTTGGAGTTTGCGCGAGGGGCAGTTGGGTTAGAGGCGAGTGTCGATGAGCTCGATACGCTCGGCAAGGAAGCGCAAGCGAGGGTCAAGACGGCTGGGAAGAGTGCGAGCGGCATTAACTTGCCGCTGGTAGAGCAGAACTGGGCAGGAGCCAACCTCAAGCGGCTGGTTTGCTGGTTCAAAGCGAGCGGTTTCACTGGCCCAGGAGCAGACCTCCGGCGCGCCGCGGCGCTGAACCGCAGCGTCTGACTCGAGCCAGTTGCTAACAAGCTGAATGGTCATAGTAGTGGTCCAAGTATGCTCAAGGTGGTGCGCGACCGTGGCGCGGCAAGGTTTCCAAGAGCAGCAGCAGGCCGCCGCACTTAAGACAGCGCGCGTCAGCGACTGCTTTGCGGCCAGCAGGAGCAGCGGTTGTATCGTCGTTGGGGCGACGCGCTCCGAGCAGCAGGACGCGAGCGCGCTCGAGCAGCTTACGGTTAGCGGGAGAGAGCAAGCCGTAGTAGCGCACTTTGATGAAGCGGTGGGGGAGGACGTGCTGCAGGAAGCGGCGGATGAACTCTTCAGCCGGAATGGTGCAACGCTTGACTTGCTTAGTGGCGGATTCTTTGTACTGGAAAGTAACTTTGCCATCCGCCAACTTGAGGATGCGGTTGTTGGAGAGGGCGACGCGAAAGATGTAAGGGGCGAGATACTTGAAAGCGGCGGCGCCGGAGCCGACCGGCTGGCAGTCAACCACCCACTGCTTTTTCCAAACGCGCTGGTCCACCTGCTTGAACAGCGCGGCCTTTTTCAATTCGTCGCGCAGCTTGGCGCGAAAGATTATTCCCAAGGGCTCTTCCCTTACGAGGAAGTCTTTGCGGGAAGCTTTCCATTTGCCATCCGGCGTGAGACCGCCGCCGGGGACGATGAAGTGGACGTGGGGATGGTAACGCAGGTCGCGGGTCCAGGTGTGGAGCACGCCGACCATCCCGATCTGGCCGCCAACGAAGCGCGGGTCTCGGGCCAGTTTCATCAGCGCCGCTGAGGAAGTGCGAAAGAGAATATTGTAGACAATCTTCTGATGGCTGCGGGCCAGCGCGCGCAACTCCGCAGGCAGGGTGAAAGTGACCATGAAGTGGGGCACGGGCAACAACAAGTTCTGTTGCTC
>JALYTI010000104.1 GCA_030854375.1 Acidobacteriota bacterium
CGAGTGCGGTCTTTGGGCTGACGCCGGCGCCGACGCCTCCAAATTTAGCACCCTCGATCGCCCGATGAAGCTTGAGCGTATCGCCCCAGAAAGCCTCGTCGCCGAAGGTGTCGAAGCGAAAGATTTGCTTTCCATCTTCCAAAATCTGTTGCGCGTTACCATCCGTTCGCCTATCGAACCCTTCAGTCTTTTGCGGCATTGCTACTCGGGGCTGCGCTCTACTGCGATCGGTGACGTAGACCAGGCCGAGCGCAACAAGAATCAGCAAGGCGGTTATTTTGCCCAGATAGGCGAGCGGGAGCCGGACTAGTGGACTGACATCGTTGTTCACAAGTGGATTTGCTTTCCTTCTATCTTCGTGCATATTGTTCTGCTTCCTTTCGTCTTGGCCCGAATGGTTATTTGTCGGCGTGAACTAAATTTAAACGTCCAGGAAAGCGAAGCCTGGACAGGGCGACCTGCATCGAGCAGGTGCGGTGACGCTGACCCCTATCTGCTGGCTCGGACATGCGTATCAGCCTTCTGTGTGACCACTCCGGCGATGGACATCTTAATTACGGGAACTTAAAGTAGTTTTAGGCTACGCCCTAATATTGAAAATGTAAAGGCAAGATTTAGGGTAAGCCCTAATATTGAAACCCGGATTAGAGAGGATAAGAATGGCTATTCCTGATGACTTGAAAGGCCTGCGTTTTCCCTGTGAGTGTGTATCGGCAGGACTTGGTGGTTACAGCGATCCATGGGCCGACATAACGAAAAAAAAGCTACTGCCAAACGGCACGAAAGAAGAGATTTTGAACCTCGTTGCCCGCGAGCCGAAAACAATCTCACAGTTAGCGGAAGCGCTTGACCTGTCACCACCAAGTGTTCATACGCATATCAACGACATGATGAAGAGCGAGCTTCTGCGCGAGTCAAAAGAGTGGGAGAAAAAATATCCGACCGAGCGTTACTACGAGCCAAACTTTCCTGTTTTCAGGGCTGCGGAATGCGCGGAGTTTAAGGCGCTGTGTGACGCGCTGAGCGAAGAGTTGGTTGCCATGTTTGAAAGGAAACGCCAGAAGATGGAACGCGCCTTTTCGAAGACCGGTCTTTCGGAACAAGGGTGGGAACTATCGGACGTCACACAGTGTTTGTACGCAAATATGTATCGCGGCGCACGTACTTTGCTTGAGAAGCGTGGACTGCTCTCGCCCCGCGAGAAACATGCAAATGGAGCCAAGTGGATTTTTTGGGCAGAGGAACCTGAAACGAACGGAGACAAAAAATAGTTAACCTCTCAAAGAACTCGGCGCCCGGGCCTTCAATGTTACTGTGGCCTCCTGAGTACGGGACGATCTGCCGATAGCGTCACTGCGATTCACATTCGACCTGACTCATATCCATAACATCGAGTAGCTACGCTACTTTTGCCACTGCCGGAACGGGTGCAGTCTTTCCCGCCGCGGGAACGGTTGCTTTCTTTTTGTCAGGACGTTGCCACATTAAATTGAGTGCAAAATAAACGAATGAGATTGCGCCGAGGGCGAATATTGTGTCGCCGATCATTCGCATCCAGCGCAGAGTCTGCATCAGGTCAGTCTGCATGAATTCGGAACTTCGGGCCGACCAGTAGCCGACTGAAACCGATTGATACGTTTGCATTAAGCCAACCGGCAGGAGGCTCAAGACGATTTCCAACATCAAACCGATATTGATGGCCCAAAAAGCAAACCAAATCGGTCGTTCCTTCCACTTGAGTTCAGGCTTCATCGCGCGCAGACAAAAGAGCAATAGTCCAAGTCCGAGCGTGCCGTAGACGCCATAGAGTGCACCGTGGGCGTGCACCGCCGTCGTGTTCAAGCCCTGCATGTAGTAAAGCGCGATCGGCGGGTTGATCATAAACCCGAAGATTCCCGCGCCAACCAGATTCCAGAACGCAACAGCGACAAAGAAATAAACGACCCACTTGTACTGACTGAGCCACGGCCGTGCTTTGGAACGGCGAATGTTTGCCACTGCTTCGTGCCCTACCAGAAGCAATGGGACGATCTCGAGCGCACTAAACACCGAGCCGAAGGCGAGCGCCACAGTTGGCGTTCCAGCAAAATACAGGTGATGAAGCGTGCCGATAATTCCGCCGCTTAAATAGATGGCGCCTGAAAGCAGTGCTGCCTGCGCCGCGCTCTCGGCGCGAATGACTCCAAGCTTGGCGAACAAGAACGCAATGACAACCGTCGCAAAAACCTCGAAATATCCTTCGACCCACAGATGCACCACCCACCAGCGCCAATACTCGACGACGGAAAGGTGCGAGCGCATTCCCCAAAAAAGTCCCGGACTGTAGAACAACGCAATTCCGGCCGTCGACAAGAAATAGAGGGTTATTAAAGACTTCGAAGTGCCTTTTTGCTTGAGCGCCGGAAGCGCGGTGCGCGCAATCAGGAAAAGCCACAAGAGCAAACCAACAAAAAGTGCTGCTTGCCAGACTCTGCCTAAATCAACGTATTCATAACCCTGGTGACCGAACCAAAACCACAGACTGCCAGGCATCATGTGCATGACCGACAGCCATTGCCCAGCCATTGACCCCAAAACAACTATTAGTAACGCGCCGAAAAGCACATCCACGCCGAGTTTTTGACGCTTCGGCTCGTAGCCGCAGATAAACGGCGCGATGAAAAGTCCCGCCGCCAGCCAAGCCGTCGCAATCCAGAAAATCCCAAGCTGCGTATGCCAGGTTCGCGTAACGACATACGGCAGATAGTCGGCCAGCGGAATTCCGTAAAAGCCGCCCCCTTCCACGCCGTAGTGTGCAGTAAGCATTCCCATTACGATTTGCAAAAGGAACAGCAGCGTGACGACGAGAAAGTATTTGACAGTCGCTTTTTGCGAAGGAGAAATTTGGGCGCCTACTAGAGGATCACTATCCGGCACGTCGTCCGAAACGTAAGCCGTTTCTCGCGAGGCGTAATACCAAACCAACCAGCCGATGCCCGCCAACAGCATGATCACGCTGACACCTGTCCAAACAATGGCGCTGCTGGTCGGGACGTTGCCGACAAGCGGTTCCGACGGAAAATTACTTGTGTAGGAAATTGTATTGTTTGGACGATTAGTTGCCGAGGCCCACGAAGTCCAAAAGAAAAAGGAATTCAACTGGCGAAGTTTCGCGGGGTCTGCTTGCGCGTTGCGCTGAACGGCGTATGCGGTTTTGCCGTTAGCGAAAATATCAGTGTAGTGTTTGAGATTGTCTTCAAAGGCGCGGGCGCGAACCGGTTCGATAGTGAGCCGGCCGCTTGCTTCGTCATAGTTGTTTTTTCGTATCGTGTCCTGGAGACGTTGACGCAGGATCGCTTGTTGTTCAGAAGTTAGATCGTCATAGGCGTTTGAAAAATCCTTTTTCGACCATTCGTTTAAGATGAAGAGAGCTTCGCGATGCAGATAATCTGCCGACCAGTCGGGCGCCACGTAAGAGCCGTGTCCCCAAATCGAGCCGCTCTCCATTCCGCCCATTGCCTGCCAGACATTTTGCCCGTTTGAGATCTCTTCTGCCGCAATCACAACCTCGCCGTCAGTTGTCACGACTTCGCGTGGAATCGGAGGGGCCTGACGAAAAATCTCCGTGCCTACCCAGCCTAATATCGCAAACGAGAATACAAATATTGCGATAAAAATCATCCAGAGCTTTTTCATAGAATTCGTTCCTCTCTCTGTATTACCTCCGACATCCTCCGAGGGCGCCTGCTGGCAGCCGTCGAGGCGCCGGTAACTCTGATGTCACAGAACCGTCAGGGAATAACAGATAGACTGGATGCATTCACGATTATGAAAGTGAATTTGAAAGCGGAGCTTGAGATTCAGCCGCATGAAAAGGTAGACGAGTCACGCGAGCTGCAATCCGGAGTTGATTATATGCCGCAAGACGGATTCGATTATTGGGTAGTGGGTGAAATAGGGGAATTCGCTGAACTCAAATAGGTGTAGCTATTCTGCCGCTTCATCCTTCTCATCCTGGGCGTTCCCCATACTGCCTTCCTGGCCATCTCTCATAAAAAGCGGCCCTTTAGACCGACCTTCCGCTTTCAGCTCCTGGCCCAATTTATTACCGGCTTTCCAGTTCTTCGTGTCCTCTGTGGAATTTAGTCCGGCTTCAACCCCTGCTTTGAACCCCGTAGAACTCGTGTCTACTTGTTGTTTTTTATCTTCAGTCATCACTTGCTCCTGTTGAATGAGGATTTATCTTACGTGAATCGTGCTCGATGTCCGCGCCTTCAATTAGACAGCTACAGGCACGGCGTACCGCTCGGCAAGCCTGGCCACAACGGTTGTTAACTCGGCAGGCTCCACCGGCTTCGGAATGTGCATCTGGTAGCCGGATAAGAGCGCGCGCATCCGGTCTTCGACTCCGGCGTAGGCCGTTAACGCCGCGGCTGGAATTCTGCCACCGCGCTCTTCTGGAAGCTGGCGTATTTTGCTGATTAGCGCATAGCCGTCCATCTCCGGCATCCCGATGTCCGAGATCAGCACATCGAATCGTTGTCGCTCCATTTCTTCCAGTGCTTCACCGGCTGACCCGACAGAGACCACTTCGGCGCCGCCCCCCGTCAGCACCGCCGCGACAAGCTCACGCGCGTCCGGTTCATCATCAACGACGAGCACCCGAAGATCATTAAGCCATGGCTGCCGGTCGGTCGGAGGCTTACTCCCGATAAGGGGGCGCATCATCTCTACGTTGCCCAGTTCGTGATGAACGCTCATTAGTGGGAGTATGACCTTGAAGGTTGTGCCCTCTCCTTCACCCGGACTTTCCGCCGTCACCGTCCCGCCGTGCAGCTCGACCAACTGGCGCACAATGGAGAGCCCGAGTCCAAGCCCGCCGTGCCTTCGTGTGCTTGACGAGTCGGACTGGCGAAATCGGTCGAAGACGTAAGGCAGAAGCTCCGCGTCGATGCCTTGCCCCGTGTCGCTGATGGTAAGTTCGACTTGGGAGTCGATGCGCTCCAACCGCACTTGCACGCTCCCGCCTTTGGGTGTGAACTTGATTGCATTGGTTAATAGATTCCAGATAATTTGTTGGAGTCGGTCGGGGTCGCCGGAGATTGGGCTGATTAGTGGATCTAGTGTTGTTTGGAGATAAATGTGTCTGGCATCTGCCGCCGGGCGCACGCCGTCAACGACGGCCTCGATCATCGGTCCGAGTTCTACGGGTTGCACGTCGAGGCGGAGCTTGCCCGTAATGATGCGCGAGACGTCGAGCAAATCGTCAATGAGTTGATTTTGCGCGCGCGCGTTGCGCA
The DNA here is from genome assembly GCA_030854375.1 of Acidobacteriota bacterium. Taxonomy (GTDB): domain Bacteria; phylum Acidobacteriota; class Blastocatellia; order Pyrinomonadales; family Pyrinomonadaceae; genus PSRF01. Next base: position 5,280 of record JALYTI010000104.1, read on the forward strand.
CGATGATCTCCAGAGCATGTTTTGATTCTACTTCGTCGAGATTGCCAACGGTTAGCATCTGCGACCAGCCAAGAATCGAGGTCAGGGGAGTACGCAATTCATGTGACAGTAATGCCAGGAACTCATCCTTGATGCCATTAGCTATATCAGCCTCGGCGTGCGCGGCCACCGCACTCTCCAAAAGCCGCGTGCATTCTTCCTGTGCTCCCTTACGTTCGCTTATGTCGCGGATGTTGCATTGAATAACTTGATTGCCGTTTTCTTCATAGACGTTGCTGACAAACTCCACTTCCCGAAGTTTTCCGTCTGTGGTTTGGAGCGGCAAGTCTTCGTAGCGGAGATAGCCTTTCACCTGCAACTCTCGAAACGCCTGTTGGCTCGCATCCTTATCGCTGAACAGACCGATTTCCCAAAGCTCCTTCCCCAGAAGTTCGGCGCGCGGGTAACCCAATAACTCCGTCATAAATGGATTCACATCAGTGATTGTTAGAGTGATGGCATCAAGAATAAGTATGCCGTCTCGTGCGGACTCGAAGAGCCGCCGGTAACGGATTTCCGAAGTCCGCAGCCCTTCTTGCCTCCGCTTGGGCTCGGTGATGTTGTTGGTCTCTTTGTGCACGGCGTGGACCATTCGGACTTTAACTGGCATAACGCCTTTTGTGGATGGCATCGAGCAACTCTGGTTTCCGTGTGATTGTCTAAAAACAACCAGGAATAAATTTACTACTCAACAGATTGGCGGTATGTGCGCCAGCCCACAAAGGAGAAGGCGGCGAGGAAGGAATGACAATCCTCCAATTCGGGCAAGTGATACTAAGCAACTTAACAGAGTGCGTGTCCTTTGTATGTGTGCTAACGCACAGACCTACTCTTTCAACCGGTCTAGGCCAAAGGCATCGCCGTTCCTAACTGAGAATCTAACGAAAATGGACATGACGCCGGCGCCAATGGCGAGGGGTTCGCGTTCCTGAGCCAGGTCATGCCGCAGCGGCTTACTGCTCTGCGCACAGAGCAGGAAGAAACGAGGAAGACGCCATGGCCAAAGATGATCGAGCCATCCTGGAACTGCTCAAAGACGAATTGGCTCTCATCGAGCAAGGCGGTTACGGGCGTTCGGTTCGTACGCCGTGGTTAGCAAAATCGGCCTTTCAGGACTCCCTCACGTCCATTAATTATTCTGATCCGGCTCAGACCCGTCCATGCAATGAGTGCCACTTGATTGGTCGTCAGTTTGACGAACGTGAAGCGGTAAAAGATGAGGGTGATGAGCGAGCAAATTCTTGCGGTCTTGAAATAACTTCCAGCCTCGCCGCCAATACACACGCGTCGCAGGACGCTGTAACCAGATAGCATAACGAAAAACAACCGCGCCGAACGCGACGACGCTTGCGACCGTGTAACCAAAAAGGGCCGCGTCATAGTGTTCAAGATTTCGTGAGCCGACAATGATTAGGACAGTAAGTCCCGCAGATGCGGACAGTGCCATCAGCACAGGGGCGCGATGATTCGTTTCGGTTGGCATTGGATGTTTAAGCAAGATACCCGAACCTTCCCGACACACTACCGGAGCAATGCTTCAAAGCAAGCATTAAGCAAAAATACGATGTCGGCGATAACGAGTTTTGACGAGCATACCACACGTAGTCAACTGGAAAATGAGAAACAACATGAGTGGAATCTCTCACCTGCGTCAATGCGTCTGCGCAATATTCCACTTTCTCCGCTTTCGTTGATCCGACTTCGTCGATTTTTGCACGCAATTTTTCGAGATCCGATTGGCACATCCGTTGCGCCTACTTCGGTGGAGGGTG
>JALYTI010000591.1 GCA_030854375.1 Acidobacteriota bacterium
GCAGCGACGTTGACTAAGGTATGTAGAGATTGAACTGGAGGAGAGTAACTTGCTCAGACAGGTACGCGACATGACTACTGATCGACCCTACCGGTGGAGGCCTTTTGGCTCGAGGCTGCCATCGGCGCAGTAGACGGGCGAGGGGTCTTCAAATAGGCAGTGACCAAATCTTTTCCAACCTGATCGAGATCTTTGAGTTGCGACACACGAAGTAATTCACTCTTTGCCTTCGGATTATCCATTCGCGTCAGACTTTCCAGACAAATGCGTCGCGTTTCTTGATCCTGCGTACGCACGAAGATCGCCGCCGCCGCAGTCGCAGTTTTGGAGCCTGCATCTTTCGGATGGTCTACGATAAACTGAAGCGAGCGCCTTACTTCATCCATATTCCACATGACATCGATCTGCGGGCTCGATTTGGCCACCTCCTGCAGAAAGCGCGTGTGGTATGAAAGCCTCCGCGCCACATCAAGCCTTTGCTCGTTTTGCGGCGTCGACTCTTCACGATGAGTATATTTTCCAAAACTAAGAATGTTTGCCAGGCGAAAAAGAATCTGCTCACTGCGGCCGTGCGTTAACGGAACCAACTCTGCGCGACGATCTCGACTGAGCTTCTGTGCCAGCCCGTCCGGTCGCTTCGCATAGGCCATTAAGGCTTGGTATTGCTCTGTAGCCAGCATTGCCTCGACCTCAAGATCGTTTTCCATCGGGTTAAGCGAAACTTTCTCCAGCCGGCTTCCTATTTGTTCTCGCAAGTCCGGATCAAGCGATCGGTTCAAAGACAGAAGCAGTTTAAGCTGCGAGTAGGTGTGCAATCGCGAGGGCTGGTTCACGTCCATACCGCGTCTTCCGGTTACGAAATCAAAAACCGTTCGACCAAGGAAATAAGGGACGTCGCCAAAGCGTGAAATAGATAAGATGTTTCGCGTGACATCCTGCAGCGCGCGTCGCGACATCTCGCGCTTTTTGGGATTAAGACCGGCACGAAAATCCACCAGCAACATTGGAATTTTCGGATTGTCCAAACCATACAACGCCAGCGGAATCATCTCGACTTCGCGTACGCCAGGCGAATCAGGAGATACCGGGCGGTTCTCGGAATCGACAGAGCGAGTTTCGCTGTAACCCTCCCACGAGAGCAGACGCTTGTCGGACCAGGGGCTGGAGATATTAAGAAACCGGCTGTCGTATCGTCTACTCTGATTCGCCGCCAGATCCGTTTTTCTCACCCAGAGCAACGCGTGTGTCGCGGTTCCATCAGGCATTTGCAATGGCTCGAAGACTAGTGACTCGGCTTCCGCACGCTGGCGCAACAATTCCCAATTGTGTCCTCGGTCATCGCGCGTTTGAGTCATTTCCTTCTCGTTGTAACGCTGAAGATTCAGGTCTCCGACAATTCCGCCGAAAGTCTGGTCGGTTAGCCGCAGACGCGCCTGGATGTCTGATAACTCTGAGTCGGAGAAGGCCGGTGGACCACCGACGGCCTGATAAAGAGAAAGCACTGACAACGCACGAATAATATGCGACTTACGGTAATCCGATATGTTGTGCTGATAAGAGCGACTGGAAGCCTTCACAGGCGTGCCATAAGGATCGAGGAGTAAACTTTGTAGAGCCGTCCAAAATATTTTGTTCCAGACGTCGCGATCGGGTGCTGCAAGATCCAGTACAGGGGGAGGTGCCTTGGCGGAAGCATGTTTCCTGTTTCCGACTCTTGTATATAAAAACGGGATGGCGCCGGACAGCCGCTGCCGCATTGTCGGTCGTGTATAGGTTAGCGGCCAGACATAACGAAGGCGATCATTATCCGGGCTCAGGTCTCCGAGCGTGTCACGAAGGACCGTTACCAACGGTATCCATTTGCCGTCTTCTGCGGATCCGATACCGTCCAACCTGGCATGAATTGTTATTAGTTCGGCGCCCCCCTCGATAGGCACAACCTCAAGACGAAAGATCTCGGCTGGAGAAGCCGGACTTTTGGTCGTCGCTTCGCCTTGAGCGCAGATCGTCTGTGTCAAAAAAGCCGTGGGTATGAATAGGGAAACAAAGAGGAGGGAAACAAAGACACGGCTGTGACGTCGCCAGATCCGGTCTGGGCGAAGGCGCATCTTGCTGGGACCCGTGATGGTTTTCAAACTCTTTTGATTACCTTCTGATGGCGCGATATTGCTGCACCCCTTTCTTTCTGAATCCGATGCTGAGCTAAAATTCCGGTTCGTAGCCGTCTCGGCCAAAAATTCTGGCAAACCTCGTGCCGAGTCTCGCCCGGTGGGGCACTACAACAATATACCATCACATCCGCTTGAGATGTTCATCCGTGTTGGCCCATCCTGAAATGCCAATTGCTCGCGTACGATGCCCGAAGAATTGAAATGAGTTCGCCTGGCAACGCCGAAAGCGAAGATGAGGCATAGCCTGGATTTGAAAAGGACGATCGGTAAGCCAGAGGCTTACCACAAGGGGTGCGG
>JALYTI010000105.1 GCA_030854375.1 Acidobacteriota bacterium
AGCATGAAGAGCGCGCGAGCGACTGACCATCCTCCGCTAACTCCCGAAGAAACGCTGCGCCAGTTGTGGCTGGAAAAGCGCGTGCCGGCCGTGGCCACTAGTTTCGCAATCTCTTCAATCACCCGTGCTTCGACACCGGATTCCTGAGCAGCGAATTCAAACGTGTATTCCTGGTAGGTGTCTTTAAGCACTCGTTCGAAGTTTTCGAAGTCTGTGTGAGTTTCCGGATGCTCTGTCGCCAGATACTCCTCCCAGTTCCACCAGCGGCGGACGAAGTCACGGTTGTAGAGATTGTTTTGAATCAAATAATTCGCAATCGCCAGCAGCATCGCAGTTTCTGAGCCCGGATAAGGAGCGACCCAGTAATCGGCGTGTGTGGCCGTGTGCGAAAGTCGCGTGTCAAAGACGATTAACTTCGCGCCATTGGCTTTACCATCGATAACGCGTTGAGCATGAGGGTTGAAGTAATGACCCGATTCGAGGTGCGCGCTGATGAGCAGGATGACTTTGGCGTTTGCGTGATCGGGACTGGGGCGGTCCAACCCCATCCACAATTGATAACCTTCGCGGCTGCCGGAAGAACAAATGTTTGTGTGGGAGTTGTGACCGTCAACCCCCCACGCAGCGAGTATGCGTTCGGTAAAACCATCTTCACCGGGACGGCCAACGTGATACATGATCTCGTTGCGTCGATCTTCGACAATTGCCTTTCTTATGCGCGAAGCGATGTCGTCGAGTGCCTCATTCCAACTAACGCGCTCCCACTTTCCTTCGCCACGTTTGCCTGTTCGCTTGAGCGGATAAAGGATACGGTCGGGATCGGTGATCTGATTGAGTGTGGCCGGACCCTTGGCGCAATTACGGCCGCGCGAGCCGGGATGTTCAGGATTGCCCTCAAACTTCTGCACCTCGCCGGTGACTTTGTCGATGTAGGCAAGCAGGCCACAGGCGGATTCGCAGTTAAAGCACGTCGTGGGAACTAAAGAATAGTGACGCTCCTTGCGCCGCGGCCACGCCTGCGGGTCAAGCTCTGTCCAGTCATCCCACCGCTCTTTTGGAGGAAAAGCAGCAAGATGACTACGGCTCGGGCCAGGGTAGAACGTCTCGCCGCGGGCTTCTGTTTGGTCGCGGGCGGCGAACGCGCGATCAGGTTCTTTCTCAGTACTCATGATGCTTCATTCATGATTCTCTAACTTTGCGAACCTTTGCGGCTACTTTGCGCTCTTTCCGGTTTCGGTACTTGTTTTACCGCAAAGGACGCGAAGAACTCGCAAAGAAACGCAAAGTAATGCTCCCTTCTACGATAACGGCACCGACTGTCCTGCCTGAACATAAGCATTTTCGTAAAGCATCAACCCAATCAACGCCATGGGAGCGGCAGCCGCACCCAGCCCCATGTTTATCACACCAAAGATCGCCAGCCATGGAAACAGCAATCCTCCAACAACTGACAACGTCATTCCAATCCAGAAGTCCTTTTTGTATCTACCCCTCACCATCTCCCAAACAGCGAGACGCGCATGGGAAGTCGAGTGTGTCAGCGACACCTCACCGCAGATCATCAAGACGTTAAGGAAACTCATTGCTGCCAGTATCCGTAGCAGATCGACAATCTCCGGACGTACTGAATCAACATAACCGTTCGAAACGTACGTCCCCTTAAGCCATACGAAAAGTAGCAACAGCACTGCCGACCCAAGCAGCAAGGCCTGCACGAGCAAATGAGGCGGCAGCAAAGGGTTTTGCCACATGTCGCGCCCCTTCGCCTGCGCGAAGAGGTATGCAGTGTAAAGAGCCGTCAGGATTGAGAGCGGCAATCCCGGAAAGATTAGCCATTGCTGAAGGACGCGCGAGTTAAACCAGCTGGCGAGAAAATGCATCAGCAGCACCAGCGAGTAACCCGCAATGATAAAGGCGCCTTTTACGAGCCAGCTGCGCCACTGCGGTCGTGTGAAAATCAGATAGAACCGCTCAGGATGTTCGAGATCCCAGATCAAGAGTGCGCCCGTTATAGCCAGGAAGACTCCGGAAACAATCGGCGTCGCCCACAGCCACATCGCATCGTTTGCGCTAAGAGAGCCAAATAACAACAGTAGCGAAGCGACCAGGTAAACTCCGGCAGCGACGCCTTTGGTCCATGTGTAAAGGCTAACCTTCCAGTCCCACGGGATCGCGTGCGCGACATCGTAGGAAAGCAACGCTGCCGCCGAACTATTATTGAACTTCGGATTGCCTGAGACGACTTGAGATGAGCTTTCCTGCTGTTCACTCCACATAAAGAGGCCACCTTCGGGACGGCGCGCAGCCAGAGGATCAAGCGTCGCCTGGTGCGCGCCTTTATAGAAGAGCTTGGGTAGCGTTTCTTTTTCAGGTTTCCGAACCGCGACTGCGTCGCGATTTATGATCTGCGAGACATACGATTCCGCATCGTTCATGTCGCCAACGAGAATTGCCTGCGTTGGGCAGACGACAACACACGCGGGCTCCAGGCCCATATCGATGCGGTGAGCGCAGAAGTTGCACTTCTCGGCCGAATGATCTTCGGGATTAATAAAGATCGCATCGTAAGGACATGCCGCCATGCAGGCCTTGCAGCCAATGCAGATTGATTTATCGAAATCAACTATTCCATCGCCGCGCTTGAACATTGCAGTTGTGGGACAGGCCGGCACGCATGGCGCAAGCGCGCATTGATTACAGCGAGTCACCTGGTGCGCACGGCGAACTTCAGGAAAGACTCCGATATCCACGTGCTTCACATATGTACGCGTGACCGATAGCGGGACCAGATTCTCAGACTTGCACGCCGTTGTGCAGGCATGACAACCAATACAGCGTGTATGATCGATAACCTTGGCCCACTTCACAGCGCGGCTCTGTGGTGCTTCGGGCATGGTATCTCCGGTCTTTCGGATTTAGTGAGAGCGCACTATATCACGCGAAGGAGCAAAGAAAACATGCCCAATTGCGGGGGCCTCTGACCACCGAGACCGGTTCGAACCTTGGCCGGCATTGACAAAAGCAGTTAGGCATATGAAATTAACTCTGGTTTAATTGTCTTTCATCGCTTATGGCTGATCACGGTTCATCTGGAGGTTTACCAATGCGTCTTATTCTTTCCTTTTTTGTCGTCAGTTTACTCGCTGCGCTGGCCCAGAGCGGCTGCAACTCTGCCGAACAGAGAAACAAAAGCGCTGGTCCCGTCGCCGTCGCTTCGCCCGGCGCGCCAGCCGCTGCAGATGGCGCACGACGTGTTACACCGGCTGAGTTGAAAGATTTGTTGGCCAAAAACGAGGCCGTGGTTATTGATGTACGAAACGAAGCCTCTTACGACGCGGGACACATCCGCGGAGCGAAGCTGATTCCCGAGGCCGAAATTCTCAACCGCATGGACGAGCTGCCGAAGAATAAGTTGATAGTCACTTATTGTTCTTGACCAGCCGAACATACGTCCGCCCGTGCGGTGGTCGATCTCAAAGCAAAAGGTGTTGAAAATGCTGCTGCATTGTTAGGTGGTTTTGCTGCCTGGCAAAACGCTGGGTATCCCGTGGATAGCAAAGTTACCAAGCAGCCATAGTTAACGAACCCGAATGCATTGTTCCAACTGCGGCTCCTATATTCCTCCCGGCGTGCGCTTTTGTTCCGGGTGCGGTGCCCCTGCCAACGATCCGGAAGCAACTCGAATCGCCCGTGCCCAGTCCGGAATTCCCGCGCCTGCTGACCATGCAGAGGAAGATCTCGAACATGTAATATTCACTGTCCGACCCACGTTGATCTTTATCAAGCTCGGGTACGCCCTCGCTGTGATAGCGGCGATTGGTCTCGTGTTCTTACTGGCGCTGATACCAGTTCCGCCCCAGATTTCCATACCGGTGGCTCTCGCGCTGCTTCTCATCCCCGCCTACTATCATGTAAGGCGAAACATGATTCGCTACACACTGACGGACTCAAAAATTGAAATTGATACCGGGCTAATAGCCCGCACAACTCGCAATATTCCGTTGAGTAAGATTCAGGACGTAACTGTCGCGGCCAGCATTCCTCAGCGAATACTCGGCTTTGGCGATCTCATCGTCGACAATGCCAGCGAACTGGGAGGGACGACAGTCCTTCACAACATCAGCAATCCCCGCCACTACGCCGACCTGCTTTTGCGCCAACTCAGACGCTGGCAGTAAACTGCTTGCAGATGATCATTTGCTGTACAGACCCGAGGGAACAATTAAAGTTTTGCAGGTTCTAAAAAGCTGAGGGAGTGTATTTTTTCATTGAGGCGGTAGAGTTGCGAGTCTTTTTTAAAGCTTTTCTTATTTTGGCCTTCTTGACCCCGTTTGTGTGGCCGCAGTCCGCGACTGCCGATGTCACAATTGCGGAGGCCGCAAAAAACTTGCCGGACAAGCTCGGAACTTTCCGCGCCAGGGGATCGGCCTCCAAGCCGGTGCCGCATGGTGTTGAAGAAAACGTTCCAGGAGAAAACGCCGCGGTCTCCACTCGCATATCCGCCGGGATGGCCGACGTCACGTCCAGTGCCGTGCGAACATATTCTTCAGTAAGCGGAAACACGTTTATCGTCTCTGTCAGCAAAACACGCATGGACTCCGCCGCATATGCGCTGCTGACCTCGTTCAGACCTCTTAACGAAGAAATAAAATTAACCGATATCGGGACGGCGAGTATCGTTGGGCCACGCTCGGCTTATTTTTTCAAAGGCCATAACTTTGTCCAGGTGTTTCCAACTTCCAGCACGGGTTCGTATCAGGAGGAGATTGCCAGCCTCGCGCGTCACCTCTCCCAACAGCTTGATAGTGGTGAGAACCAGATACCCGCCCTGGTCAAACATCTTCCTGACTGGGAAGCCGCCCAGCCACGCGCCTGGTACGCAGTCAGCTTAGAAGCGTTGAAGGGACTTCTACCTAAACAAACGATTCTCGATGCCGTGAGTTTTGAAGGAGGCGCCGAGGCGGTCGTGGCTAATTACGAGAGTGGTAAGTTGCTGATCGTTGAGTTCAATACTCCTCAGATTGCCACAGACAACGACACTCGAATCGCGGCCAGGCTCAACGAACTCCGGGGCTCGAACCAGTTAGCAGGGACCTCAGTGCCTTCTGCCTATCGCCGCGTCGGCAACTATTCTGTGTTTGTCTTTGACGCACCGGGTCAGGAAGCTGCAAACCACCTGATCGATCAGGTGAAGTATGAGCAGGTAGTGCAGTGGCTTGGGGACAATCCGTTTTTGTACGAACAAGCTACGCGCGAATTTACCGAGAGGACGCTGGGAGTTTTTGTTGGAGTGGTCAAAGCCTCAGGACTTGCCCTGGTCAGTTGCTTTGCTATTGGGGGATTGTTGGGCGCGATCTTGTTTAGTCGTAGACGCGCACAGCAGCACACCGTAGAAGCTTATACTGACGCCGGCGGAATGGTACGTCTTAACCTGGACGACATCACTCCGCAAGGTGACCCCACGAGACTACTGGGTCGCGGAAACCAGACAAAACTGTAATTCCAAAGAAGAAAGGCGCCGCTCCCAAATCCTCCAGCGCCATTCCTTGTTCCCTTTATAAAACTAATGCGGGCTGCTGATCTTCCTGGGAGGCTCCCCCAAGCCCCTTCAGGACGACGATCAGCAGCCTCGCAATGATTGCTCTTCGATTGCCTGCAAACGCTAACTCCGTTCCCCCGAAAGAGCCACCGCCTGCCTTTTCAATTATGAGAGGACGCCTCCCCCAAAGCTTCCACTCATTGCAATCTCTGAGCCTGACCCGATTTACCCTTATCTACCCCTACTTGTTCCGGTTCTTGTTTGGCAACGGGCGTGCCATTTCCCCCGAGGTGGGAGTCCATCGAACCCGTCTGCAGATTTCTTAAGGAATTTCCGTTTGCGCGGCTTAATCAGCACCGGACGGTAGACTCCACGAGCCGGAATCGCGTACATCTTCAATACATCAACTGGAGAGTGGCGAACGATAATCACTCGTCACCTCAACGAAACCCTTTAAATCAGGGGTCTTCATTCAGGGTAGGGCTTCGATTAGCTCGTCCATCTCCTCGAGAGTGTTGTAAAGGTGCGGGGGAACGCGCAGCCGATCGCCACGGGGAGCGGTAATGATATTCTCGTTTTCAAGTGCTGATACACGTCTATTGGGCTCATACCGCCGGAGTGCCGGATACATACAATCTGGGGTTTTTCGCATGGACGCCTGGAACTGAGCACCTGATAACCACTGTCTCGCAGCCGTTCACACAGGTGATCTGTAATGTTTCGAGATGATAGTTGGCGCGCTCTGTCACGGGAAAGAGCGCGCGCAAGTTGTCATTCATAAATTGATTGTTAGCGGAGTCTATGGAGCAAAAGGGCGGCCGTAGAATTCCTTATAAAGCCAGCCCAGGACCCGGGCTTCGGCAGTGCAGAGCGTTTCGAGCCAGCAATTGATTAGAAACTCCCGCCGCCCGCGAGCGGAAGGAATTTTTTCGGCCTCTGTTATGACCGAACCGCCGCTGCGGAGATCGAGTTTGTAAGTTTCCGCAGTGGCCTCGGTCGCTTTCGAAGCTGAATCAAGCGCGTTCAGTAGTTGGCTAATCCACGTATGAAGGGAACGTTCGCTTGCATTCTCGGCGAGTGCCTGGATTACGCCGATGGCAAGGCGATCTTCAGCTTGCTTGAAAACAAAAACTTCCTCACCGGCGGTCTGACTCTGTTGTTGTTTCCATTGAAACACTTCTTCGACGTTCCGGTGTTTGATAATCGCCACGCGTTCATCGTAGTCGAGAAACCATTGAATGACATCGGGAACGGAATCGAGATCGATGTTGCCCCTCGCGTCACGTTGCAAAGGGGGCAGATTTAGCGAGGCGTGCTCGTTATTATCGTCCTTACCGGCCGTTGATTGTGAAGATCCGGCGCTTCCCATAACTTACTGTTGTGTGCCGTCGTTTTTATCCAACTTGAATTCTGCGCTTACCTCTCCGACAACATCCCCACGTCGATTGCGAACCGGGAAAAAAGCGTAGCGCGACACGGCCTCCAGGGATTCATCGGCCAGAATACCAAGCTGG
>JALYTI010000106.1 GCA_030854375.1 Acidobacteriota bacterium
TCGGCTTTCCGTTGAACTTTCTGTGGATCTTGGAGGCTATGCCTCCGAGGCGCAGCCTCAGAGATCAATAGCCACTCCGGAAAGGCGGAGCCTTTCTGCACATCAGGCGGCACAGCCGAAACGTCAACCGAACTCGGCCGTGGTCAAATTCCATTTGATTTTTAGTCTTAAATGGCGCGGCAGGATAAGCCGAAGATCGCACGTTGAACCGCCGCCGAGTTTCTCACGGAACCAGGACAACCTTCCCTGTATTTCGTCTCTGTTCAATATAGGTATGCGCCTGACCGGCTTGTTCAAAGTGGAATGCCTTATCGACAAACGGGCGAACCCAACCTTCACTGACTCCTTCGACAATCACTTTCATCCAGGCACTCACTTTTTCCGGTTCGTGCCACATGTGCCCCAGGTTCAAGCCAAACACGCCGCGATTCTTATTAAGTAATCCAATGGGATGAAATCGTGGCATCTGCGCAGCGGCTTTTAGCAACTTGAGTTTTCCCTTCAAACCATTCGCAGATGCGGTGGACACTCCGAACATACCAAGCCGGCCGGTGGTCCTCAGCGCCTTATAACTCTTTTTCCAATGGCCGCCGCCGATTGGATCGATTACCAACTCGACGCCGCGGTCGTTAGTTAGTTGCTTCAATACAGGAAGCCAATCCTGGTTACGATAATCGATTGGATGATCAAGGCCTCGCTCGCGAAGGAACTCATGTTTCGCCGGACTTGCCGTGCCATAAGTTATGGCTCCGATCTTCTTTGCGATATCCAGTGCCGCGAGCCCCACGCCTCCCCCGGCGTTGTGAATCAAAACCGATTCGTCGTTTCGCAAGCCTCCCATGACCACCAGCAGCGCGTACGCGGTAAGGTAATTAACCGGAATGGCCGCCGCTTGTTCAAAAGTTAGCGACTCCGGTTTGGCAAACATCTGATCGGCCCGGACAACAACCTTTTCCGACTGACCGCCAAACCGTGTCATTGCCGCCACTGATTTGCCCAAGAGGTTCCGGTCTACATCTTCACCAACATCTTCGACTATACCCGACACTTCGTAACCCATCACGCAAGGCTTCTTTGGGCCATCCGGATAAAGTCCCTGGCGCGCCATAATGTCGGCGAAGTTGAGTCCAGCGGCGCAAACACGGATTACTACTTCGCCTGCGTTAGGCTGCGGATCCGGTTTCTCTTCCACGCGCAGCACTTCAACCCCACCGTTTCGAGTCGTAACTACCTGGCGCATAGGTCTACCTCATGTCAAAAAAAGGGCGCAAAGCATTTTCGCCCTACGCCCGTTCTAATCTAATAACCGTTAAGCCGAGTTATGACGCGCTCTTAGCCGCAGTGTCCGTCGTCGTTTTATTAGGCTGCGGTGTAATGCGCAGATAGGGTTTTGGCGCTTTCCACCCTGCCGGAAACTTCGTCTTAGCCTCTTCATCCGACATTGAGGGTACGATGATCACATCGTCGCCGTCTTTCCAGTTAACTGGAGTAGCCACACTATATTTTGCTGTGAGCTGCAGCGAATCGATGACGCGCAGGATCTCGTCGAAGTTTCGTCCGGTGCTCGCAGGATAGGTAATCATCAACTTGATCTTTTTGTCGGGCCCAATGATGTACACCGAGCGCACTGTGAAGATGTCGCTGATTTCGGGATGGATCATGTCGTAGAGTTCGGCGACCTTATGATCCGGATCCGCGATAACCGGAAAATTCAGGGCAGTGCCTTGAGTCTCCCTGATATCTTCTGCCCATTTGGTATGCGAATCTGCCTTATCAACGCTCAAGCCAATAACCTTGACACCCCGGCGGTCGAATTCGGGTTTCAGACGGGCACACTCGCCAAGTTCGGTGGTGCAGACGGGGGTAAAGTCCTTAGGATGCGAGAAAAGCACGGCCCAGCTATCGCCAATCCATTCATGAAATCTAATCGGGCCTTCGGTGGTTTCCGTTGTGAAATCAGGGGCCACATCGCCTAAACGTAAAGCCATTTCGATCTCCTTCCATTCAATAAGAGTCAATTCCCCTGCCTTCACTACAAGGGGAACGGGGTAGTGGTCTGGAGTAGTATGAAGTCAGTTAGGCTTGTACCTCCAAACTCCGGGTCAAGTCAAATGCAGCTCGAGGCATTGAGCCTCTCAGGCTGACAACGACTTTATCGTCGGTTCAGATTGGTGTTATTATCTGAACTATCCCTTAACTTCCGATACATTCCTCCGTTATGTCGGGTATATGTCTAGCAAAGCATCGATAAAGGAAAAGCTTCCGGGGTCTCCTTTGCGGGGAAGGCTCGCCGCGGATCTGTATCAGGCGATCTTCCAGCATTCAAATGAGCCCATCGCCATAATCGACCCCAATGGCTTTTACCTCGAGCAGAACGCTGCCCATGCCAGGATGCTGGGCTATTCCGATGCGGAACTTCAAAATCAGACTCCGGCCATACATCTTGGCGAAGAGGCCTTCACCGAATTAGTGCGCGAACTTACCGAGAAGGGTGAGTATCGAGGAGAGGTAACCAGCAAGACAAAGACCGGCGACCTAAAGTACATCGAGTTGTCGGCCTTCACGATGAAAAACGATTCAGGTGAACCGCTTTGCTACGTCGGCATCAAGCGAGACATCACCGAACGTAAGCAAGCGGAACGGGAACTACAACGTAGGGAAGCCGAGTTAACCGACTTTTTTGAAAACGCCGCGATCGGCCTGCACTGGGTCGGCCCTGACGGCACAATTCTTCGTGTTAACCAGGCTGAACTGGATATGCTGGGCTACACACGCGATGAATACGTCGGTCGCAATATCGGGGAATTTCATGTCGATCAGCCCGTTGTTGAGGACATTCTTGCCCGGCTGCAAGCCGGCGAAGTCCTTCAGAACTACGAGGCGCGGCTGCGATGTAAGGACGGGGGGACAAAGCACGTCCGCATCGACTCAAGCGTTTATCGCGAACATGGAATGTTTATTCACACTCGCTGCTTTACCCAGGACATAACCGAGAGAAAGCGAACGGAAAGCCGGCTGGCACTTCAGTATGCGGTAACACAAATTCTTTCCAACTCGAATCATTTTGTTGAGAGCGCACAAAAAATCCTCAAAGCTGCGTGCAAGGGCCTTGATTGGGAGGTTGGTGCCTTATGGAAGGTGGATCGCGAACGCCAACTCCTGCGCTTTGTTGATAGTTGTCACGCGACCGCAATCGAAACGCCGGAGTTTGACCGTCTAATGCAAACCTCTACATTCGCGAAAGGCCAGGGGTTGCCGGGACGCATTTGGGCGAGCGCGCGGCCTGCCTGGATCGAGAATGTCGTAGAAGACACAAACTTTCCCCGTGCAGCCGCGGCAGCCAGGGACGGACTTCATGGCGCCTTCGGCTTTCCCATTCTGACGGGTAGCGAGGTCTGGGGAGTAATCGAATTCTTCAGCCCCGAAATCAGAGAAGCGGATCAGGAATTGTTGATGATGGCAGCCGGAGTCGGCGGGCAAATCGGACAGTTTAATGAACGAAAGCGCGCAGAAGAAGCAAGCGCTGAATTGTTTCACCGCGAAAGGGAGGCACGAGCGGAGGCTGAAAAGGCTAACCGCTTGAAGGATGAATTTTTGGCCACACTTTCGCACGAGCTACGCACACCGTTGAACGCCGTTATCGGCTGGTCGCGAATGTTGAGCTCCAGCCGGCTTGATCCCGACGGTTCAAAGCATGCGCTTGAAGTGATTGAAAGAAATGCCTGGGCCCAGAAACAAATCATTGAGGATATTCTGGACGTTTCCAGAGTAATCACCGGGAAGCTTCAACTTAATCTCAACCCTGTCGATCTGGTGACGGTAGTAGATGCCGCACTTGACGCAGTGCGTCCGGCGATCGAAGCCAAGGAAATAAAGATTGAGACCATCATTGATGCGAGTCTCAGAATGATTTCCGGCGACGCGGATCGTCTTCAGCAAGTCATCTGGAACCTGCTTTCAAATGCCGCGAAGTTTACTCCAACGGGCGGCAGCGTGGAGATCTCCGTAAACCAAACTACTGCCCACGTGCAAATCCAGGTTAAAGACAGTGGACCAGGCATTGATCCCACATTCCTGCCTCACGTGTTCGAGCGTTTTCGTCAAGCCGATGGTTCTACGACGCGCACTCACGGCGGACTAGGGCTTGGTCTGGCGATTGTTCGACATCTGGTGGAACTTCATGGCGGGACAATCACCGTTGGGAATCGCGAAAATAGCCAGGGAGCAATCTTCACAATTCAGCTTCCGTTGCCCAGCGGGGAATTGCGTCCGGAAACATTGGCGCGCGCCGCCTCCGTGTTCAGAGAGTCGCAGTCGGAGGTGCCAACCCTGGAGGGCTTACGCATTCTCGTGGTCGATGATGAAACGGACGCTCTCGATCTCATTGGTGTTGAGCTGGCGCAACACGGCGCAATGGTAAAGCACGTAGGAAACGCTGCGGACGCTCTAACAGCTCTTGAGCAATCCGAATTTGATTTGCTGATTAGCGACATCGGCATGCCGAACACCGACGGCTACGACCTCATCCGGCAAATTCGCCAGCAAGAAGAAGGTAAGAACCGGAAAATCCCCGCCGTGGCTTTAACAGCTTATGCGCGCGTGCAGGATCGTATGCAAGCCATTATGGCGGGCTTCAGCACCCACATCGCAAAACCCGTTGAAGTAAACGAACTCGTAACAGTAGTAGCGAGCTTGGCTGGCCGCTTAGACGCCAGATAAGACTTACCATCCATTGCTCCGCAAACGTCCGCGGTTGCCGAAACTTCCTGATAAAATGGCTACATGCTCAAACGATGCGATTGGGCCAGGACAGACCTGTCAATTGCCTACCATGACATGGAATGGGGTGTTCCCGTCCACGATGATCTCAAACTCTTTGAGTTTCTAATTCTGGAAGGTGCCCAAGCGGGCCTTAGCTGGGAAATCATATTGAACAAGCGAGATGGTTATCGGAAGGCGTTCAGCGGGTTTGATCCGGTCAAAGTCGCGAAGTACGGCGAACGAAAAGTTGAGCAACTAGTCGGGGACGCTGGCATAGTTCGTAATCGTTTGAAGATTAGCGCGGCGATTCAAAACGCAAAAGCGTTTCTCGCGGTGAGTGACGAGTTTGGCGGTTTCGATCGTTACATCTGGCGTTTTGTTAATGGTGTACCCAGGAAGAGAAAACGCGCGCAGTCAGTACCTGCGTTTACCGTAGAATCAGACGCTATGAGCAAAGACCTGAGGGAGCGCGGCTTCAAGTTTGTCGGTTCGACGATCTGCTACGCGTTCATGCAGGCAGTCGGTATGGTTAACGATCACAATCCGAGTTGCTTTCGTTACCGCGAAATTAACTGACCTGGTTAAAGTCAACGAGGGAGGATCCGCATGATCAAATTTGCCACCATTATTCTTGTTTGTATGGCAGCACTCTCTTGCCAATCGTACACTACCGGATTACAGCAAAGCGTTGGGAAGACGGACGAGATATCTGCCATTGCCGCGTTGCATTCAATCACTGCCGCCCAACGCACCTACTCAATAACCAGCGGCGGCAATTATGGAACCTTTCAACAGCTAGTCGAGGCCGGCCAGTTGGATTCGCGTTTCAACTCTAACAAGCCAGAACTTAAGGATTACGTCCTGACAATGGATGTGTCACCAGCTCGTTTTAGTTGCAATGCAGATCCAATCCGCACCGGCCCACAGTCCGGCCGGCACTTTTACACTGACTCAACTTCAACTGAGATCCACGTCAATCCCAGTCAGCCCGCTACTGCCACGGATGGTGGACTTCAACCATAAATCGATCAATCGAATTTGGCGATCAAGGAATGATTTCCTGGCCTGCCGCATCACGCCGCAACTGATCGATGATTGAGCGCAGAGCGGGTGCCAGGCTTCCATTCGGCGCTAATTCAAGGTACTTCTCGTAAGCAACGACAGCCTCTTTATATTTCTGTTGCTTCTCATAAGCCGCGCCAAGCAGCTGATAAATTACGGGCTCAGAATCCGAGAGCTGGTTGATAGCGGTCCGATACTCCGCGATCGCTTCTACATACTGTCCCTTTTCTTCAAGGACACGAGCCAATCCCACATGCGCCTCAGGCTGAAACCCTTTAGCCTCTCGAATCGCCCTGTGAAATGATTCAATCGCATCGTCCGTGAAAGCGGCTTCGCGATGAATTCGCCCTTCGACCGCAGACGCTTCCGCGTACGCAGGTCGTGTCCGGCGCGCTGCTTCGATTTCAGCAAGCGCCTCCTGATGCTTGTTAAGGTCAAGCAAGACCCGCGCGAGCCCAAGATGTGCTGCGGAAAAGGAGGGACGTAGTCTCAATGTTTCCCGGTAGAGCTCGACTGCCTTTTGTCTCGCATCGTCATCCCTGGCCTTCTCGCGCGCATCTTCGGCTTGCTGGAACATCAGCTCTGCCTTGTCCGTTGTTCTAAATAGCTTCACCGTTAGGCTTCGTCGTCCCGGCAGTAGGGGCGTGACAGCTTCCTTGAATCCCATCGCCCGAACACGCAGTGCATGCCTCCCGGGTGCAATCTTCTTCACATCGAGTCTGCCCGAAGCATCAGTTACTCCGCGCCGAATTTCATCAATCCAGATAATTGCGTTTGGTTCGCTAGTAATTGTCAGCGCACCAGAGGCGGCGCGCGAATTCGCATTTGTTCGCCGCTGGGATAAAGCTTCAGAAGCGCTGAACAGGATAAGCATGAGGCATACCAGGCCTATAGCTCGGTCGATTCGAAACGCGGAGCGGAATTGAGTCCGCGAGGCGGGAGCGAGATTCTTCATAACACGCGTACATCTAATCAAGCTGTATCTATACTCCTTTCGCTCGCTTCCTGGACGAAGATTCCTCTTAAACAATCCCCTCCTATGAAGCTAATTCACGTAACCCTTATGAAGCTATGTCACGTACCCTTATGAAGCTATGTCACCCCGGGATCAGCTCCCCGGCTCTGCCGCCTGATGTGCGGAAAGGCTAGCCTTTCCGTACGCTGGGAAAGTAAAAGGCTACGCCTCGAACAACGCATCGGAGGCACAGCC
>JALYTI010000592.1 GCA_030854375.1 Acidobacteriota bacterium
TTGAAGTGGCGATGCAAATCCGGCAGGCCATTGAACGGATAGAGAGCGGCAAGGTTGGCCAGGGACCCGTTTGGAGACAAATGACCCAGGGGATTAACTAGTGGACTGTAACAGTTGATTTACCAGTAATTCTATGGCTCGGATTCTGGTACTTCGATTCAACTGGTTTGGGTAAGTTGTTGTATTCTTCCAATCATGGAATCGACCGCACTAACCGCGCTGGATTTCGAGCGGGAAGACCGTGTCCATGATCGACGCTCCGCCATCCACGTGGAGAATTTGCCCCGTAATGAACGCGGCTTCTTCCATGCACAAAAGCGCGACGGCGTTGCCGATGTCTTCCGGTGTCCCCAGACGCCGCATCGGCGTCCACCCGCTCTCGTGCCAGGCTTGCGTGGCGTCCTGAACCTCCTGCGGCAGAGCACGCAGGACACCGCCCTCAACGACGTTGGGCGGGCCGAAGATGCCGCCGGGACTGATGCCATTCACTGTGATCCGGCGCGGGCCGAGGGCCACCGCTAAGTAGCGCACCAACGATTCGAGCGCGGCCTTCGCCGACCCCATCGCCACCCACGGTTGCCAGCTTCCGGTGCGTGCGCCAGGCGCGTAGGTAATGGCGATGATTCTGCCCCCGTCGCCCATCAGGCCCGCGGCCTCGCGCGCTCCGACCAGGAATGCCTTCGCTTGCGAGTCCATGGCCATGTCCCATTGTTCCAAAGAGAGTTCTAGAGGCTTCTGGTAGAAGCTGGGAAGCGTAGTGCGCGCGTTGCTCACGAAGATGTCGAGCTTGCCGAACTCATCGCTAACTCTTTTCACCATTCGGCTGACCTCCTCGGGCCGCGAGACGTCAGCCTGTATTGTGAAGCCGTCGGACCCGCGCTTGCGCACCGCGGCCAGAGTGTCCTGGGCGGCAGACTCATTCTCGAAGTAGTTAACGGCTACCCGAGCACCTTGCTCTGCTAATTTGAGAGCGATGCCGCGACCGATCCCGCGCGAGCTACCAGTAATCAGTGCGTGTTTTCCTTTAAGCGGCATACCGGCCTCCTTCTGCTTTTACTTTTTCGCGTCTTAGATCATTTGAGGAGCGAGTTCGGGCAGATGAGAAGCAAACCGTCGGGCGTTTCAAAGTAGTGAACCCGCTCGGCCTCGACGAGACTTAAATTCTCCTTGGGCTGACATCAGACAGAATGGCTGCTGCCTCCGTCGTGATCATCCTCACCTCTTCTCCGCACGCTTCACACGAAACCGCGACCTTCCCTGGGCCTTCGAATTACGAAAACTTCATGCGTTTCAACCATGATCTCTCTTCCCCTCTTTTTCCACAATGTTTAGAATCCTTACCGTTGCTCCGGTCACTCTCTTCGACTACAATGCGCCCGCAATCGGGGCCTCTTCGATGTCCGAGCGTCTAAAGCACCCGCTTCACTCGCACGGCCCAGACCCTACGCCGAGAGCGACCGGAAAGTCCTCAAAGAAGGGCCTCAATTTTTCTCAAGAAACTTCTCAAGACGGTTATGAGCAGGACGGAGAAGCACTTCTATGAGTATGAGAAATGGGTACTGCGCGAATTCGCCCTGTACCCATTTTTGCGTGGGAACTACTTAGTACGGCCAATACGAGCACCTGCTAAAAAGCCATCCTACCTTTTCCAACCGACATGCAACATTCGTACTTAGGTTAATACGTGGCTGGATGAATATTATTTAATCTCAAGCAAAGGCTATTACGAATGACAATCAACCGAGGCAATAACGAATTTGCCATTAGGCGCACAGCACACGGATTAGGTTTGTTTACATTAAAAGCCATCCCCAAGGGGAAACGGATTATCGAGTACACCGGTCCCTTTGTCTCCAACGAAGAGGTCGAACGAAGATACACTGGAAAATATTTCTTCGAAGTCAATAGTAAGTGGTCTGTTGACGGCACTCCGCGCACCAACACTGCTCGGTATATCAACCACTCGTGCCGGCCCAATGCTGAAGCAATTATTTCCGGGCGTCAGGTATGGATATGGTCGAAGCGAGCTATCAAGGCCGGCGAAGAGCTTTCATATGATTACGGGAAAGATTATTTTGACATACATATCAAGCCTATAGGATGCAGGTGTGAAAAATGTAAGCCGCCGCGAAAAAATAAGGCATTGAAGAGGCCTCGGAAGTAACGCTATCGTTCGCCGGTTCAATCAATGTTTGTGTTCACTCTCCGTCGGCAATCCCGCATCGATCCAATCCTGCTTTCCTCCCGCGTAGTCGCGCACGTTCGTGTAACCCATCGCCGCCAATTCACGGGCAGCCGTTTCGGACGCATGTCACGTAGGGCTGGCGCAGTAGACCACGATATCAGCGTCCTTCTCAGGCAGGAGGCTGGGAGCCTGCACCGATATTTGATCAGGAGGCAGATTGATCGCGCCCGGCAAGTGCGCGTGATGATAGGCAGTGGCGGGCAGGGTCTCAACC
>JALYTI010000107.1 GCA_030854375.1 Acidobacteriota bacterium
ATGGTCATCGATCTGGTAGTGAGTAGGGATAAGATTTGCGGCGTCGCGATGCAAGATGGCCGGCGAATCGCCGCCCGCGCCGTGATCATTGCCGCCGGAACATTCTTGAACGGCCTGATTCACACCGGCCGGCGCACCTACACGGCGGGAAGGGCCGGCGAACCGGCATCGATCGAATTGGCGGACGCTCTGAAGAGATTGGGTTTTCCCGTCGGCCGACTAAAAACGGGGACGCCGCCGCGGCTCGATGGCAGGACAATCGACTGGTCAGCTTTCCAGATCCAGAATGCCGACGAACGCCCAGTAGCTTTTTCATTCTCTACCGAACGCATAGAGCAGCCTCAGATCAAGTGCTATATCGGCTACACCACAAAAGATCTCCACGACACGATACGAAGAAATCTTCACGAATCACCGCTTTATTCAGGCCAGATCAAGGGAATAGGCCCGCGCTATTGCCCTTCGATAGAAGACAAAGTTGTGAAGTTCGCGGACAAGGATCGTCACCAATTATTCCTGGAGCCGGAAGGCCACGACACAAATGAGGTGTACCTGAATGGCTTTTCGACATCTTTGCCTGCCGGGATGCAGCAGGAGCTCGTGAGAATGATTCCTGGTTTGGACGAAGCAAACATCATCCGGCCTGGTTACGCAATTGAATACGACTATGTCGATCCACGCGAGCTGGGGCCTGACCTTCAGTGTCGCAGAATTTCGGGTTTATTCCATGCCGGGCAGGTGAATGGTACGACGGGATATGAAGAAGCAGCTTGCCAGGGACTGTTAGCGGGGATAAACGCCGCGCTCCTCGTGCAAGGTCGCCAGCGTTTTCGTCTGCGCCGGGAGGAGTCGTACATCGGAGTTCTGGTGGATGATTTAATCAAGCAGGGCGTAGACGAGCCCTATCGAATCTTCACTTCCAGAGCAGAATGCCGGCTTTCGCTCAGGCACGATAACGCCGATGAGAGACTGCGTCGATACGGTCGCGAAGTTGGGCTCGTCGGCGATGGTGACTGGGAGCTATTTAACCAACGCCGAGATCGAATCTCCAAGAGTAAGAGTGCACTTCAAACTACAAGACTGAAAAGATGCGATTCGGCATATTCAGCGGTTAGTGCGAATGTTTCAACCGACTTAGGCGACTCAATTACCTTGGCGGACCTGGCGAGAAGACCGGGTATCACGGCGGAAATGGTGTTCCGACTGTTGCCACCGAGTGTGAAATCCCAGGTGGGTTTAGGAGACCTGGAAGCTGCACTGGCAGATAATCTGTACGCCGGGTATATCAAAACACAGGAAACGGCACAACAGCGCTTGGGCAGGCACGACTCTACGCCTATCCCGGAAAACCTCGATTTCCGGGCGTTGAACGGGCTGTCCCACGAGATGGTAGAGCGGCTGGAGCGGGTGCGGCCTCTTACCCTCGCGGAGGCCAGACGGATACCGGGCCTCACGGCGGCCGCGCTTTCTACTTTATTCATAAGTGTACAGTCAGCCGGCTAAGCGTTTAACGTTTCACGTGTCCCCATTGACCACAGGGTTTCGGACGATGATGGGACACGTGAAACATCAAATGTTGCGAGAAATTCCGGTTTACCCACCATTCCTATATAAACTCATCCCCTAGTGTGTTAACTTACGCCTTCTTGTGTAGTTGGCGGTCTAGCTTCATGGCCAAGACGATCGCGATAGCAAATCAGAAGGGCGGTGTGGGAAAAACCACAACTGCCGTTAATTTGGCTGCCGTTTTGGCTAGCAAAGAGATTCCAATCCTTCTCGTTGATGCTGATCCTCAGGGGAACGCCACTTCCGGGGTCGGCATTCAACGCGGAAGCTTCCGTAAAAGCATCTATCACTGCGTGGTTTTGGGAGAGTCGGTTGAAGAAACCATACTTCCGACGGAAACGCCATATCTTAAAGTCCTACCGGCGAACAAGGACCTGGCGGGAGCCGAAGTCGAACTCGTCGACATCGAGAGGCGTGAATTTAGGCTCCGCGAAGCATTGGCAACGGTTGAAGGAAGCTACCAGTACGTCATAATCGACTGTCCGCCGTCCCTGGGTCTTTTGACGCTAAACGCACTTACAGCAGCCAAGTCCCTGCTAGTACCTATACAGTGTGAGTACTACGCGCTTGAAGGGGTGACGGAATTATTTGATACCCTAGCTCGAATTCGTCGCCTGCATAACCCCACCTTAACTATTGAAGGACTGCTCTTGACCATGTACGACGAGCGCACGAACCTGTCGTCCGCCGTAGCTTCTGACTTGCGCGACTTCTATGGGCAGCAGGTATTTGACACGGTGATCCCGCGTAACATTCGACTAGCCGAGGCGCCAAGTTACGGAAAACCCATTACTCTCTACGACGTCCATTCCAAAGGGGCCGAAGCGTACTTTCAGTTGGGTAAGGAGATAATTGCGCATGACACGAAAGGCATTGGGTCGGGGGTTGGGAGCGCTGCTTTCAGCTGAAGGCACCGCGACAGCCACAGAAGAGGCTAATGAGTTTCCTATAGATTTGATAGATCCAAGCGACTTGCAGCCCCGCACCGTTTTCGATGACACAAAGTTAGACGAACTCGCTCGATCGATAAGTTCCAACGGTGTGGTTCAGCCACTGCTGCTAAGACGAAAGGGTGCCAGGTTCGAGCTTATTGCTGGTGAGCGACGCTGGCGAGCTGCCAGGCTCGCCGGACTAACCAGGGTTCCAGGTGTCTTACGGAATGTGTCAGACGAGAAGGTCCTTGAGCTGGCCTTAATAGAAAATATTCAACGCGAAGATTTGAATCCAATCGAGGAAGCGCGGGCTTACAAAAAGCTCATTGACACGGTAGGTCTTACGCAGGAGACAGTTGCCGAACGTGTCGGCCGGGACCGGTCGTACGTGACCAACTACTTGCGCTTGCTTCGGTTGCCCGAAGACCTGCAAGAGTTACTTCAAGTCGGAAGGTTGACTACCGGTCATGCTCGAGCGCTCTTGGGTGCAGAACAAGCGGATGTCCAACGGCGGATAGCACGGAAAATCATTGACCAGGATCTGTCGGTGAGAGCTACCGAGCAGTTAGTGAGGCAGTTTGTAGAGCCTCGCCCGGTGCGCTCTACGGCAGCTTCGCAGATGCGCGAAGGCGACGCGAATGTGCGGGCGGCTGAGAACAAGCTCAGACGGCAGTTCGGCACGCGAGTGCGAATCATTCAAAATCGCAATGCTGACGGCGGAAGAATTGAGTTGGAATTCTACACGCAGGGTGATTTGGACCGCCTTTACGGTTTACTCATTCGAACAGCCACCTAGTCCTCCTGTACTTCATACAAGGCACCTCGCTACCGCTGTAGAAAGTACAACGAGGCGATTATCGGCATTCTCCGGTAGAGCGCTTCTCGTGGATGACGTCGCTGGCTGCGCTTGACCGGTTTTTAAGGCCGATGTTAGACTCCTGCGCTTTTGCGGTCGCGCAGTATGAAGGGCAAGGTGTGCGTTGGTTCTCTTCGCTTTTGCGGAAAGCCAGATCCAGTTAGTGCCGGACGGAACGTTACTCCTCCATCTGGTGATTATCATCCTTATGGTAGCGGTGCTGAACGCTACCCTCCTCAAGCCCATCAACCGGATTTTGGAGGAGCGAGAACGCCGAACGCGCGGGCGGTTGAGCGAAGCTCAGGAAGTCCTGCTCTCGGTGGAAAAGAAACTCCGGGAGTACGAGCGGCGTCTGCGAGAGGCAAGGACAGAGGGTTACGCTCTCCTTGAGCACGAGCGGACGGTACTCTCGGGAGAGCGAGAACGAAAAATTGCCGAGGTCAGGGCGGAAATCACGCGCTGGCTGGCTGATCAAAAGGAGAAGCTGCAGCGTGAGGCTGAGGAGGTTAGGCAAAGGTTGAAGATGGACGCGCGCGCCCGCGCGTTAGAGATCAGTCACCAAATCCTTCATCGACCTATCTCAGACGAGCGTTCTCCAAGTAGTGCACCCGCTTAGGAATCAATCGTGTTTCTTGCTATCTCAAGTCTATTCGGGTTGTTGTATCTCGATTACCCATGGTGGGATTACCCCGGGCTCGAGTTGTGGAAGTTCGTCAATCTGTTTGTGTTCATTGCCTGCGCGCTTTATTTGCACCGGCATTTCGGAAAGCCTATTCGCGAAGCGCTGCGCTCGCGCGGCGAAGGGATCAAGCGTGAGTTGTTAAAAGCCCGCGAAGAGAGAGACGGCGCTCTGGCGAAATTGGGTGAGGTTGAGGCGCGGTTCGAGAGTATGGACGCGGAGGTTTTGGCAGTTAAGACGAAGGCCAAAGCAGAAGCCGAGGCGGAAAGGCAACGCATTACGTCGGCCACTGAAGCCGAGATCGCCAAAATGCGGGAACAGTCCAAACGAGAAATTGAAAGCGCCGGCAAGGCCGCGAGGCTGGAGCTACGTAAATTCGCCGCCCAGGAAAGCGTGCGACTTGCGGAAGAAATTTTAGAAAGAGAAATCGGACCTGAAGACGACGCGCGGTTGACGAGCCTTAATGTGAAGGAACTGGGGAGGGCGCACCGATGAGTTCACAGACAGTGGCTCGGCGCTACGCTTCGGCACTCGCGGACGTAATTATTGCGCGAGGTGAAGAGGCTGCGGTCGGCGAGGAACTCGCAGCCTGGGAAAAAATGATTACCGGTAGTGCGCCCTTGCTTGAAGCATTCAGCAATCCGACCGTCGCGTATGAACAGAAGGGGAAAGTTCTTAACGAGTTAATCACTCGAACAAAGGTGCGACCGACAACGGCGAACTTTCTTCGGATACTGTTAAAGAACCAAAGATTAGCCGAACTGCCTCAGGTTAACGCCAAGTTGGCCCAGGTGTTAGACGAGCGGTCGGGTGTAGTAAGCGCGCACGTGACGTCGGCGCGACCGGTGCCTGCCGCAACCAAACAACAGCTGGAAGACAAACTGTCAGAGATAACCAGCAAAAAAGTACGTTTAAGCTTTGGAACTGACGAATCGCTTCTGGGCGGAATCGTCACACGAATAGGGTCAACCATTTACGATGGCTCCGTACGGAATCAACTGATGCGTTTGGGTGAGGACCTCGCAGGATAAGATCAGAGGAAAACAATGCAACCAATCAGAGCGGACGAGATCAACGAAATTATTCGCAAGCAGATTGAGAATTTTGAGTCTGGTGTGACTGTGATGGAGGTGGGCACAGTCATTAAGGTTGGAGACGGCATCGCTGAGATCCACGGACTTGAAAAGGTCATGGCCGGCGAGTTGTTGGAGTTTCCTCACGAGGTGCGGGGACTCGCGCTCAATTTGGAAGAGGACAAAGTTGGAGCGGTGCTCTTTGGTGAGTACCAGGCAATTAAAGAAGGAGATCTGGTCAAGCGAACGGGCCGCATCATGGAAGTTCCCGTGGGCGATGCAATGGTGGGTCGCGTCGTTGATGCTCTGGGAAACCCGATTGACGAGCGGGGCCCTATCGTCACCGATACACACTTTGCGATAGAACGTATTGCCCCTGGAGTTGTCGATCGTCAACCCGTTAAAGAACCTTTGCAAACAGGCCTCAAGGCCATCGACGCAATGGTGCCCATCGGTCGCGGACAGCGCGAATTGATTATCGGCGATAGACAGACTGGAAAAACCGCGGTTGCGGTTGACACCATCATAAATCAGAAGGGCAAAGACGTAATCTGCATTTACGTAGCAATCGGGCAGAAAGCTTCTACGGTTGCGCAGGTCGTCAAGACGCTTGAAGACTTTGGCGCGCTGGAATACACGATTGTCGTCAAGGCGACCGCCTCAGATCCTGCCGCCATGCAGTTTCTCGCTCCGTATTCCGGAGCCGCGATGGGCGAGTATTTCCGCGACAACGGGCGTCACGCTTTGACAATCTATGATGATCTTTCAAAACAAGCCGCCGCTTATCGCGAGATATCGCTATTGCTTCGTCGTCCGCCAGGTCGTGAGGCGTATCCAGGAGACGTATTCTACCTGCATTCTCGCTTGCTCGAACGCGCCGCAAAGATGTCTGACCTGAAAGGCGGGGGGTCGTTGACAAGTCTCCCAATCATTGAGACTCAAGCCGGTGACATTTCTGCGTATATTCCGACCAATGTCATCTCAATTACGGATGGTCAAATATTTCTTGAAGCCGATCTTTTCAACAGCGGTATTCGTCCCGCTATAAACGTAGGCAACAGCGTATCTCGCGTCGGCGGCTCAGCTCAGATCAAGGCGATGAAACAGGTTGCGGGAACACTTCGAATTGATCTTGCGCAGTTCCGCGAATTGCAGGCCTTCGCGCAATTCGGTTCCGATCTGGACAAAGCGACGCAGGCGCAACTTGCTCGTGGCGAACGTCTGGTGGAGATACTGAAGCAGCCTCAATACCAACCGATGAACGTCGAAAACCAAATCCTGGGGATTTGGGCGGCTAGCAATGGATACGCGGACGACGTCGCCGTCGAGGACGTCCGGCGTTTTGAAGCCGAACTACTCAAGTTCGTGGAAAATTCCCATCCCGGTCTTTTACAAAGTATTCGTGAGAAGAAGAGTCTGACCGAGGAGATTACCTCGGATCTTAAACAAGCGTTGACTGATTTCAAAGAGTTGTGGACTGAAAGAAACGCCGCTGCTTTGGCAGATTCAACCTCCGGCGTTAAGCCAGCAGGGTCTCAACTACAACCCGCTACCGCTGGAGCATAAGTTCGCCGTACATGCCGAACCTTCTAGATATTCGCCGCCGCATCAAGTCGGTCAAGAATACGCAGCAGATAACTAAGGCCATGAAAATGGTCTCTGCTGCAAAGCTCAAGCGTGCACAAGATCGGGTGGTTACGGCGCGGCCCTTTGCGAACAAAATGATGGAGGTCCTCGGCGGCCTTGCCGAACGGATTGACGAAGACTTTCATCATCCATTGCTTGACGCCCGAGGCGACGAGCGTTATCTGCTGGTGCTTATCACCGCTGACAAAGGTCTATGCGGCGCATTCAACACGAATCTCACTAAAGCGGCCCAAACTTTTCTCGCCGATAACGCAACCAGAAAT
>JALYTI010000593.1 GCA_030854375.1 Acidobacteriota bacterium
CTATCGGAGAGTTCCAGATAATCCTCTAATTCATTCGTCTGATCCCCCAAACGGGCATAGAGCTGTCGTATGGTGTGAATCTCGAGAGCGAGTAACTTTGTCAAAATTGGTTTGAGGATAAAATCTAGTCTATCCAGCTTGATGTCTTCCGCCATATCGAATCTCCAGAAGGGAGCATAATGGTTCCCAGTCTATCATTCAACCTGAAAGGATATGCGTTTGAATTGACCCTTATGTTCTCACACGTTTGCATACCAGGCTTCGATTCCTTCCGTAAGGACATATCGATACGGCAGGCTGCCAAATCCAGGATCAGGTCGCCCAGCCCCCCAGTTCGTTCCCCAACTATTCTTGAAGATGAAGTATCCATCGTTGTGGGTGGCGTCGTTGTCCTTGTATCCAACTAAACAGATGGCATGAGCTCCATCTGGCTTGATTCGAAACGGCAATGATATGACGCCCTCGCGCCAGGTATAATTGTCAGTCCAAAAATGATACGTATATACCGACAATCCGATACAATGGTTATTGGCGAGCGCAGCCTTCAGGTCCTTGATGGATCTGGGTTTTAGTTCCGTCGATCCGCTAATGTTAAATATTTTCCCTTTCAGACCTTTCATGACTCTGCTCGCTTTCGGCGGCAGCGGGCCTTGTGATTCATTTCCAGGAATCGAGACCTTGTTAAAAGGCCAATCCTGTTCTTTGCATACACCACCCGGATATCCATCCGCTTTGACGCCGGCAAGCAGCACCTTCATGGCGTATTCAACAAAAGTTCCCTCGTCATTCAAAGCACCATCAATCTGTTTGCAAGCCCAGTACAGGTATTGCTCCGACAGGCGGTGCCCCATCCGCAGTTGAAAGTAGTGGTGGCGGCATAGCTTAAGCAGCCTTAGCTTGCGGAGCAAGCTGGGCGGCCTGTTGGTTATCGGGCAAACAAGCTTTGAGCGCCATCTCAAGCAAGCGCAGTTGCTCATAGCCGCTTACCCGGCGAAACTTGTTCTCGGCATTTAAGAAGGCGCTGGCGGTCCAACGCAACACCATCCCGCCATCCTGCCAACGACTCACGCGACGCGTCTGCCGGCGCACTGTGCCATTTGGGTTCTCGATGATGTTGGTGCTCACCAGGCACTTCGCCAACGAACTCGGCAAACCCAAGCGGTTGACCGTGAAGGTTTCTTCCAAGCCTTCGAGCAGACTGGCGGCGGCCTGCGGATACTGTTTCACTAACCAGGCGGCTTGCGTCTTCAGGCGGGCCAAGCCTTCTTTGTAGGGCAGCTTATAAGCGCCGCGGATGACGGTCGCCACTTGCGGCTGCAATTCCTGCGGCAAGTAGGAGAGCACGTTGCGCAGCTTGTGCGTGCGACAGCGTTGGACCACCGCGTAGTCGCCAAACACTTCTTTCACCGCTTTGCGCAAGGCCTTGGCGCCATCTACAACGAACAAACGCACCACTTGCGGATCCAAGCCGCGCGCTACTAAATCTACCAGCAGATCTTTCGCGACCACCGCGTTCTCGCTCGCGCCCAACCGCACCCCGAGCACGTGCTTAAATCCTGCGCTGTCAATGCCTACCGCGCAGAGCACATGATGTTCGCCAAACACCATCCCGTCCAAATAAATCACCAGTATCTGTTGCTGATCAAAGCGGCGCTCATTCAGCTCTTGCAACTTCGCGGCGCTCTCTGCAATGAACTCCCGGCTCACGCTCGACTTTTTCACCCCAACTGTGTCGGCCATTTCTCTCAGCAGCTGCTCGTAGTTGCGCGTCGAGACGCCGCTCAACAACGAACTCATCATCCGCGCTCCCAGCCGCGCATCATCCTGCATCGCTTCGTAAGCCGGGATCGCTACCTCGCCCGCTTTCGAGCGCAAGCGCGGCCGTAGCACTGACAGCTTCCGATCCGACAACGCCACCGCACCCCACTGCCGCCCGTACCAGCGCAAACCATTCACGCGCTCGATTTGCTTGCCCTGGCTCTTCGCGCCCGTGAGTTGCTGCGCCGACAACTGCAACACTGCTTCCACCGCATTGCGACCGACCACGTCGATCAACTCGTCCACGGCCAGGCTCGATTCTTCGATCAACTCCACCATCGGCAACAAGCACTGCCCGTGTTTGACAAAGAACTCGACTACCTTACGCTCCTCTGTTCCTTTTACTCGCTTCCTCTTCGTGTTACTTTTCCTCATGGCGGTTCTCCTTTTCGTTTGAAATTGCCAACCCGATTCTAACCGAGTCGGTCAGGTGAACCGCCACCTAACTTTCAACTACGCCTGGGACAGCGCCAAGCTGAGAGGTTCGGTCTCTTTACTTTTGACGTTGGGCGTCTCGCAAGCAAACAGTTGCGCGTCATGTCGGCTGCGTGGTTTAGTTCCCGTGTTGACAATCAAGGTTGTGTGACTGGCAGCTTGCGCCGCTCCGCGTTTTGTCGAGAGTTGGATGATGTGGTAA
>JALYTI010000594.1 GCA_030854375.1 Acidobacteriota bacterium
TTTGATGAACGCTCTTGCGGCCGCGGCCGTGGCAACATGTTTTGACCTCAATCCAGCACAAATTGGAGAGGCATTGAGTACGGCGACTCCGCCGCGCATGCGGGGGGAGGTGCTTGATTTTGCTGCTGGTTTTAGGGTGGTGGATGATTCATACAATTCTAATCCGCGTTCATTGATAAATATGGTGCGCACAATTACTGAAGCCGGCACTAGCTCCCGGCGGCGCATCGTCATTGCGGGAGAGATGTTGGAACTCGGCCCCGACAGCGCGGCGCTTCATCGTGAGGCCGGACGCGAGATTGCCCGAGCCGGTATCGATATCTTGTGGGGCGTTCGTGGGCTGGCATCAGAAGTCATCAAGGGAGCGAACGAGCTTGGGTTAGCCGAAACGAGCTTTTTCGAAACATCTGACGAGGCCGCGCGCAAGATCGTACAAATAGTAAAAGAAGGCGATCTCATTTTGATAAAAGGCTCGCGCGGGGTCGCGACCGATAAGATAGTCAGGGGCATTCAGGAGCATTTTCCTTTGGCGGGGGCGGACGAAGAGGGTTGAAACTGAGCAGCTTTAATTGACTGTTTGAAAGGCAAGACTATTAGTTGCCGCGAGCTGACAACCTTGGGGTGCATGCGATCAGAATTGTCGATGAGTCGGATGGACCGGGGAGAGTAGCCTAGAGAATGATTTATTACGTCCTATACGAGCTGCTGTACAACCATTTCAAGGATAAAGAATGGTACCTGGTCAAGGCCCTGAATGTTTTTCAGTATGTGACGTTTCGCACGGCTTACGCCTCGATAACGGCGCTGCTGCTCTCGCTTCTATTCGGCGGCAAGCTGATCGAAGCACTACGAAGATGGAATGTCGGACAGCAAATTCGCGAAGAAGGTCCGCAGGCTCACATGGCGAAGCGAGGCACGCCGACCATGGGTGGGGTGCTGATTGTCGGCTCGGTCGTCATCTCGACTTTGCTGTGGGCCCGGCTATCGAGTGTTTACGTTTGGACTGTCGTAGTCGCCACGTTGCTGTTCGGCGCCATCGGTTTCGCCGACGACTATTACAAAATGGCGAAACAGCGCAGCCTCGGGTTGACCGGCAAACAGAAATTGATCGGGCAGTTGTTGGTTGCGGTCGGCGTTTGGGTGGTGCTGTTTATCTTAACGAAGTACTTCGCCAGCGATTATTCGTGGAACATCAGCATTCCGTTTCTCAAGGCGACGGCGGAACCGACGGGCGTTAGTTTCATCGGTCCGATTCTGTATTTGTTCTTCATCATCGTTGTCCTGCTCGGGTTTTCCAATGCCGTGAACCTAACAGACGGGCTCGACGGATTGGCGATCAGCGTGACGTTCATCGCGATGACGGCGCTGACGGGATTAACTTATTTGAGTAGTGATGCAAGGTGGGCGAAATATCTTGAACTGACACATCGGCCTGAAGCGGCCGAGCTTACAGTCTTCTGCGGCGCTATGGCAGGGGCTAGTCTTGGCTTTCTCTGGTACAACGCGCCGCCTGCAGAGGTCTTTATGGGGGACGTGGGAAGCCTGGCGATCGGCGGCGCGATCGGGACGGTAGCCGTGCTAACCAAACAAGAATTTATGCTCCTCATGGTCGGCGGAGTTTTTGTGATCGAGGCTTTGTCAGTAATGCTGCAAGTAAGCGTTTTCAAGATGACCAAGCGCACAACCGGTACTGGCCGGCGGCTTTTTAAGATGACGCCGTTGCACCACCATTTTGAAATGCAGGACTGGAAAGAATCGAAGATTGTCTTTCGATTCCTAATTCTGGCGATCCTGTTTGCGTTATTAAGCCTCTCGACGTTGAAACTTAGATAGTGAACGGTAAGCAGTAAGCAGTGAGCAGTAAGCAGTGTGAAGTAAACAGTTGCCAGTCAGCGGAGAGCATCGAGCCAGTATTATGAAGACAGTGAGATTTACTTTTCGTGACTTTGAGCAGCAGCGAGATCCGTTCCGCCTTTTACTGCTCACTGCTCACCGCTCACTGCTCACTCGATGAACGTTGCGGGCAAGAAAGCTTTAGTGATAGGTGCGGCGCGCAGTGGCATTGCATGCGCAAAATTCCTGGGCCTGCATGGGGCGAAAGTAGCGCTTAACGATGCGAAGCCGATTGAGAAATGGAGCGCCGAAGCAGTGGCACTTGAGAATGAAGGTGTCGGCCTTTTGCCTGGTGATGTACCGAGTTGGCTGCTTGATCAGGTTGAATTAGTAATTGTTAGTCCAGGTGTTCCCAGCAATACCATTCCGATTAGATATGCGGAACGAGCGGGTGCTGAAGTCATTGGAGAGGTTGAGCTGGCTTCGCGATATTTGAAGGGCCGCGTAGTTGCCATCACGGGTACGAACGGCAAGACAACAACAACAACGCTCGTGGGAAAGCTGTTGGAAAACGCAGGAATAAAGACCCAGGTTGGCGGAAACATTGGCACGCCGCTGATT
>JALYTI010000595.1 GCA_030854375.1 Acidobacteriota bacterium
AATGTTGGAAACCTTTAACTTTCGACCGACATCTACTGTGGAAAGGATCATAGTTTCATAAAACCGATGTCGAGAATCACATCTCTACCTGTTTTCCAACATCTCGCCACACATCATCCAGCGTAGCGGAAATCCCGCTCCTGTCATAAGTTAGACCCCACTCAACAGATCTCCACACCACCTACTACAGCTACTAGTTTCAATCTCTTTAAAAGCTTCTTAATAGAACGTCACCTGAACTCCACAGGCGGAAGGGAATGCGCTTTACGATCTCTCGTGAAAAACTTCAAGAAGGGCTGGCAGCCGTAGCGGCGAGCATTCCCGCGAAGACCACACTTCCTGTCCTGGCGAATATTCTTCTCGAGACAACGGACAAGGGGATCAAACTATCCGGTACGGACCTGGATATTGCAGTCAGCACCGAGGTGATGGCTGATGTGGATGTAGCTGGTGCCGTGACGGTTCCGGCGAAAAAGCTTACTGAAATTGCGCGGGAGCTACCGCCGGCGCCTGTGAAGATCGGTGCTGTTGGAGAGCAGCGAGTGACGCTCGAATGTGGACGATCACGGTTCAAGCTGTTGGGACTGCCGCGTGACGAGTTTCCGACTTTTCCGTCTGTGCGTTTTAGCGAAAGTTGGCGAATTCGATCTGGTGATCTGCAGCAGCTGATTTCTCACACTTCGTTCGCTGTATCCGCAGAAGAAAGTCGGCCAATTCTGAATGGTGTTCTCTGGGAGCTCCGACCCGACCGAATGCGAATGGTGGCGACGAATGGCCACCGTCTGGCGAAGATGGAAATGCCGATCGACTCGGCTAACGCGCCGGCCAGTGATTTGATCGTTCCACCGAAAGCACTGGAGCAAGTGCGCCGTCTTTTCCCCGCCGAAGAAGAGCTCGAAATTGCGCGGGGAGACAACCACATTGGATTCAGGTCGCCATTCACGGCGGTCTTCACTCGCCTCATCGAAGGCCCGTACCCGAATTACGAGCAGGTCATCCCGAAGGATAATGACCGGGTTGCTGTTGCAGACAAAGTTGCGCTGGCGAGTGCATTGAAGCGGATGTCGGTTATTGCCTCGGACCAGACGCATCGAATCCGGCTCTCGTTCAACAGCGGCATGCTGAAGTTCAGCGTGCAGACGCCGGATCTCGGTGAAGCCCAGGACGAACTTCCGATTCGCTACACTGGAGATCAGCTCGACATCGGGTTCAACGCGAGCTACCTCCTCGAGATTCTGCGCTACATCCCCACCGACGAAGTTCGACTGACATTCAAAGCGCCTGAAAGAGCAGCCACAATAGAACCGGAAGGCTGGAAAGATCCGGCGTCGTATATGTGCTTGGTCATGCCGCTGCGTCTTGTAGACTAAGGCGCGAGCCTGAAGTCCTGCCTCGAGCTCTGCTTGAATTGGTGTGCCTTGCCCGATGCTGTAATCGTTAGGACCAATTCCTGACTGGTAGTAAGGCGAATCAAGCGGCCATCTTTCGTGTCGAGATAGTAGATCGCGCTTCCACCGCCACGGGCATTGAGTTTCAGCGAGTGTTGTTGTTGTGCTCCTTCCCCCTGCGCCTGAATGGTGTCGGTTCGCTGAACCACGAGAACCGGTTGGCCGTCATAAATCGACTCGCCTGAAACGACGTACGATCTGGTCGTATGTGAGGTTGTAGGAATGGCGGCTTGGCAGCCAGTAGCGCTCACTGAATCCTTCCAGACCAATCCCCGGGAAAGCAGAGCCGGGAATCGTGTCAGCAGATTATGGAGGTCTGAGACGATAGCCGAGCTCACCGGATTGCATCTGTCACTGCTCCCATCGCTTGTGATCATAAAGCCGCTATCGGCGAGTATTCCGGAGACTTGCACGGGGAGCTGTATCGGCTGAACAGGTCCAATCCGTCCCTGAGTTGTGGATGAGAACGTATCGACGACAGCGGTAAA
Source organism: Acidobacteriota bacterium (assembly GCA_030854375.1). GTDB lineage: Bacteria > Acidobacteriota > Blastocatellia > Pyrinomonadales > Pyrinomonadaceae > PSRF01. The sequence goes on from JALYTI010000595.1 coordinate 1,937, forward strand.
GCCAATCGCGCTATCTCCGATCGGTGTCAACGTGACGAGCTCATGAGTGATGTTTGTCGAGATTTCACGATTGCTACCGGAGTCTGATTGACTCTCGATAGCGGCGCTTCGCGAAACCTGGTATCGCAGGGCACCAGGCGCGTAATTGAATGTCCATGAGCCAGTGGAAGAGGGGTTGATCACTGGTGGCAGACTGGGTGCGGGCAATACTGGCCGGGAGGTTCGCGTGCTACCGCACCCAATCGCCAGGTAAACCAGGACTGTCCAGCCTATTCGTGTGTACGGACTGTCCACGTTATTCCCGTAGCTACTGGTGAAAACAGACAACCTCCGAGAAGACATTCTCGGAGGTTGTCACGTTGTCGGCAATCGGTCTGTAAGCCGGGTTCTGTCGGATCACTTGCGTGGTCCGGACGATCATTTCTCTACGAGCATGGTCGCCCATGCTCTCTAGCAGCCTACCCGCGGTGTCTTGATCGAGGTGGACGCCTCTCGCCGCATATTTGGCCTTGCT
>JALYTI010000108.1 GCA_030854375.1 Acidobacteriota bacterium
GGCAGCCTCGTCTGGTTCCTCCTCCTGTTGGAAGGTAGTAGCCAACCGGAAGAGCACCTCATCCCTCAGCGAGAAGTTTGGGTATTTATCGAGTATCTCTTTCAGCCGCGATTGCGAACCCTTGAGGCCACCCTTGTGGCCCTTATAGCGAGCATCGTAATAGAAGCGGGCAATCTCCAAATTGTGCATCCCCAAACTTTCCTGCGCTTCCCGCAGGTGATCTTCGACGATGCTACGAAGATTGGTTTGTGGATATTGCTGCAGCAACGCCTTCAGACGTAGCTCCGCCTTTCTAGCGTGCGTTATGTCGCGAGTCGGGAGGCCCATCTGCCGCATTTCCGATTCGGCGACCTTCAACATTGCGTCGTCGGCAAGCGGATCTGTAGGGAAGAATGTAAGCCAGTCTAAGTAGCCTTGCGCGGCCTGAACCAGCGCGCCAGTCGTTCCTTCCAGGTAAAAGGAATCGGCAATCGCGAGCTTCGCCAGCGGAAGAAAGGCTGAGTCCGGATACGTATTAATGATCGTCGAGAAAAGAAGGCGGCCCGTTTCGTGATTTCCTTTTCTTACTTCTTTTGCCGCTTCTTCGAAAAGTACGCGATCCCGGCCCGCTGCCACGGTTCCTGTCAAATCTTCATACTTGTCGTCTCCGCCCCCTCCAAACAGCCCAAACAACCGGCCTTTCTTTTTCTTCTTAGTAGTTCCTAAGCCAGAAGCAACAGGACTTGTCCTGGCACCCGCTGTGGCCTGCAATCCCGCTTGCACTCGGGTACTAATTTCCGCCACGGATGTTTCCAGTCGATCGAGAACTGTTTGATCATATCGCTCCGACCGCTCTTGCTTGCCGCGTGCGTCATTAACCTCAGATATTATTGACGCTACTTCTTTGTCCAGACCTCGTAATCTCTCGCGAGGATCATCCGGATTCTTCTTCCCTTTTTCGCTTTGGCTGCCGCTCTTTGGGTCAATGGAAGCAATGGCGCTGCTGAGGGAACGTCGCATCGAGTCAAGCTTCGAGCGCATTACGTCAAGACGTTGAATGGGCGCCAGCTCGCTCTGCGTGCCACTGCCTTGAGCAAGCGCAGAAATCGATAAAGCGACAATTAGCCCGGCACAAATCGTGAAATGAGCACTGAAGCGAGAATGCATAAATAAAACCTCCAACAATTCTCTAACAGATGAGTGGGGAGCTCAAATCGTAAATCGAAAGGAATGAAAATTCTAGACCCATTGAACCGTAGCGTCGCGCAAGCCCCGTACAGCCGCTTCCGGATTATTTGACCCAAAGATTGCCGATCCAGCTACGATAATCTCCGCACCCGCAGTGACCACAGAGGCAATGTTCTCAAGATCAATGCCTCCATCAATCTCAATTCGCGTCTGGACCTTGCGGGTCTCGATCAGCCGTCTTAACCGGCGTACCTTATCGACGGAAGTTGAGATGAACCGCTGGCCCCCAAATCCCGGATTTACTGACATCACCAGAATGTAATCGGCGAAGGAGACAGCTTCGTCCAGACTTTCAATTGGCGTCGCCGGATTAATCGCAACTCCCGCAAGCGCCCCAGCCGATTTAATCGATGACAACGTCCGATGCAGGTGCGCGTCAGCCTCAACGTGCACCGAAACCATTTTCGCGCCTGCCTCAACAAATTGCGCCGCGTATCTTCCTGGCTCCGAGATCATCAAGTGGGCGTCTATGGGAAGTCTTGTTGCCTGCGCAATAGATTTAACCACCGGCAACCCTATCGTCAGATTAGGCACAAAATGCCCATCCATAACGTCGACGTGAAGGATGGTCGCACCACCGCTTTCAACTGCCCTAATTTCCTCGCCCAGGCGGGAAAAGTCGGCTGACAAAATCGAGGGGGCGATATCAATTGTCCTGTCGTTCATCGCTACTGACCGCGAGCATACTCTTCAATCAATTTGAAAAAGCCGTAACGATTGTTCATGGGGTCGGCTTAGCAATGGGAGAAGGTCTCACCACTGGTGGACGCGTAGTCCCATTCGAGTTAAGGCTACGATTTGAATTTATGTTGGCATTAAGCGCGGGGCGATTTGCATTTACGTTCGGCGCCCGATTTGAATTTACGGTGTTCGCGTTCTTATTGGTTGCCGGTCGATTGATGTTAGTGTTGCGGTTTCCTGTATTCCCATTCGAATTGGCGTTTGCGGTTTTGTTGGTATTTTTGTTGCGCTTCGGCTCGTTTTCGTTTGCTGAAGCCACCTCACGTGTATTTACATTCTCGGCGTTCTGCTCAGGCTTCTTATCAGGAGCGATCGATTCAGAATACTCTCCCTCTTTCGCTGTGCGGCTGATATCCATCGCAACAGTCTGGCCCGCCTTGACCACTTCGCCGCCTCGCGGTACCTGAAACAAAACAGTATCTGCCTTCAATTGACTGTTGGGCCTGGTTGCGCGAACGCGAAAGTTCAACCCGGCACCTCCTAGAACGCGCTCTGCTTCAAAACGATCTTTTCCTATCACATCGGGAACTTTGACTTCCGGACTGCGGAGAGACAGGTAAACCGTCGTGGCGAGACCTAACACAAAAACGATCGCGACCGCGATCACGATACTGAGCCTTCGAAGTGCCGAGAGTGCCCCGCTCGCCATACTCACATATAACCTTTACTTACAATGCTGGACTATTCAGTGGGCCCGAAACCAAACTGCGAAGTCTAACACCCGGTATAACGAGTCGCAAGGTAATGAAATTCGGGTCCTATGAGGTCAGTACCACCTGCGGTAGCGGGTGGGTCGGTGCATTCGCGTTCAATCAAGCCTCAATTCCTTTCCAGAACCCACCCGCTACCGCAGATGGTACTGACCTCATTGACCGATCGTATCACTCAGCCATCCGCTCAAAAGCGCATATGAAAAACCCGTCTGTGCCATGGCGATGCGGCCAGGTACGCGCTGCACTCCCTGAAGTCAAAAGCGACGGGCTGAGCATCAAATCGAGCGGCCGAAACCTCTTGTTGTTTTCAAGGAACTTTAGTGCGACTTCTTCGTTTTCGTCGGGCTCGACTGAGCAGGTCGAATAAATCAGCCTGCCTCCAGGCCTCACTGTCTGCGACGCATTTGAAAGAAGCTGTTTCTGGCGCTCCGACAGATCCCGAATGTCGTCGGGTGTGATGCGCCAGCGGATTTCGGGGTTGCGCCGCAGAGTCCCGGTTCCGGAACAGGGAGCGTCGACGAGCACGCGATCAAAAGCGCTTTCCAGCAGAGGCAGCGGTCGTAATCCATCAAGCGCCAGGCAATGAATAGTCTTTAATGCCTGTACCTTGGCCGTTTGAACAACAGTTCTCAGGCGGTGCTCGTGCAAATCCGCAGCAACTATCAGCGCACGATCGTGCGTGATATCGGCAATGTGGGTTGTCTTACTCCCGGGCGCCGCACACATATCCAAAATCTTATGTCCGGGTTGGGGATCGAGAGCCTGAGCCACCAACTGAGAAGCTTCGTCCTGGAGATAAACATCTCCCTGAGCGGCCAACTCCCATAACAAGCTTCCTGCTCCGGTGACTCTCCAGGCGTTACGGGCCAGTTTTGAAGGGACCAGATCTGCTCCCTCCCGTCTCATCCGTGCAACTACTTCCGGTTCGAGCGCATGATTATTCACCACTCGGAACGAGACCGGCGCTGGTTCGTTGTTTGCGCGCGCAAAGGCCTCCGCTTCTACGCTGCCGAAGGCGCTCGTCCAGCTTTCAATCAGCCAGGTTGGATGCGACGTGGCGACAGCAATCCGCTCGATTGGATCATGAATTTTGCTCGTGGGATCAATCCCAGGCTCGCGTGTGGCCCGACGCAAAACCGCATTGACGAGACTAGCGGCCGAACGCAACCGGGCGAAGTGAACAAGATTTACTGATTCATTGACAGCCGCTGAAGCTGGGATGCGCGAAAGGAATCGCAATTGGTATAGCCCGAGTCTCAGCACCAGTCGAACGGCGACATCGAGTTCGCCGATTGGGCGATTTGCGTAATATTCAGCGAGGCGATCCAGCCATAACTGCCATCGTAGTACGCCCATTACGAGCTCGTGGCATAGAGCGCGATCCGGCGGATTCAATTCCTCTTCTCTCGATGCCAACAGAGCGGAAGCATACGCGCCCTCTTCAACGCGCAGGAGGATTTCAAAGGCCGCCAGCCTTGCAGGGGTAACAGCGTTAGACTTCACCAAACCGATCGCCAATCTTCAGATGTGTTCCGTTGAGAAAATCTCTCACGCTCATCCGTCGTTTTGCTTCTGGCTGAACCTCAAGCAGGCGCAAGGCGGTTTCTTCCCCGCACTTCACTACCAGGTCGTCACCATGAGCAACCATGACTTGTCCAGGCTCATATCGATCTTTCACGCCTGACAGATCATCGTCTACAGCGGCCTGCCAGACAATCAAACGCCGGTTTTGGTGATGGGTATAAGCATTCGGCCAGGGTTGAAAGCCTCTCACGCAACGTTCGATAGTTACTGCCGGGCTTGACAAATTAATGAGCCCATCTGCCTTCGTTAATATGGGCGCAAAGGTAGCGTCACGATCGCGCTGAGGACGCGGCGTGATTACATCAATTCTCGCCAGAGTTTCGCTCAGAATCTCTGCCCCGATATCTGCGAGGCGTCCCATTAGTTCGGGCGTGGTTTCTTTCTCGCCGATCATCGTTTCGCGCTGCAAAAGAATCGGACCTGAGTCAAGCTCCTCCTTAATGAACATCGTAGTTACCCCGGTTTTGTTTTCGCCGTTGACGATGGCCCAGTTGGCGGGAGCCGCGCCCCGATAAAGCGGGAGGAGTGAGAAATGCACATTGATACAACCACGACGCGGAGCTTTCAGATATTCAAGCGGAAGTATGCGGCCGTACGCCACAACGACGGCAACCTCGGCGCCATAGGAGGCAAACAAATCCTTTGCCTCCTGAGTCTTAATCTTCGACGGTTGTTCGACCTTTAGTCCACGCTCTACAGCAAAGTCTTTTACGGATGAAGACCGCACCTTGTCGCCACGGCCAGCGGGCTTATCCGGTTGAGTCCAGACGGCGACAATCTCGTGCCCATCCCGCAGTAAACGGCGCAAAGATGGGACAGCAGATTCCGGCGTCCCCATGAAAACTATTCGCATGATAAAAAGTAACGGGCAGGCACATGGCCTGCCCTTACGAATTTCCAGATCACCAACAGCGATTTATATTGCAGTACCAGCGTCCGCTCTCCTGCTTTCCGTCGCTCCGACTTTTTCTGCCGACACTTTCGCTTGCATAAATAGCAAAAGATAATCCCGTCCCCCTGCCTTCGAATCGGTGCCCGACATATTGAAGCCGCCAAAAGGATGAACACCCACCAGCGCACCGGTACACTTACGGTTGAGATAGAGGTTGCCGACATGAAATTCGCGCCGCGCCCTGGCAAGCTTCTCTTCATCGGCGCTGTAGACGGCCCCGGTCAACCCATATTGCGTGTCGTTGGCAATCTTCAACGCGTCGTCATAGTTCTGTGCTTTTATCACGGCCAGGACCGGGCCGAAAATTTCTTCTTGTTCGATAGTCGAACCGGGCTTCACATCGGCGATCACGGTTGGTTCGATGAAGAAACCTTGTTCACCATCTGACCCACCGCCCGTCAAAACCTTCCCGCCTTCGCTCTTGCCTTTCTCGATGTACTCGTTGATTGTCTTGAAGGCCTTTTCGTTGATCACCGCACTCATGGTTGTAGCCGAATCATTGGGATCACCGACTTTGATCTTTTCTGTACGCACAGTAATCTTCTCCAGCATCTGGTCGTATACACTTGCATCAATGATTGCTCGCGAACACGCGGAACATTTTTGTCCCTGAAATCCGAACGCCGACTGGACGACGCCGCTCGCAGCATCGTCGAGGTTCGCATCGTCGGCTACGATGATTGCATCCTTACCTCCCATTTCCGCAATCACGCGCTTGATCCAGATCTGGCCATCATGAACTTTCGCAGCGCGCTCGTTAATTCGAAGTCCGATTTCCTTTGAACCGGTGAAGGCAATGAAACGAGTCTTCGGATGGTCCACTACCACGTCGCCGACTTCGGCCCCTGAGCCCGTCATGAAGTTGACAACACCGGAAGGTAGCCCAGCTTCTTCCAAAATCTCGAAGAACTTATAGGCGATTGTCGGTGCGTCGGATGAAGGTTTCAGGACCACAGTGTTGCCCGTGACAAAAGCCGCGGCCGTCATGCCCGCCATAATCGCGAGGGGAAAATTCCAGGGTGGAATCACGGCGACCACGCCCAGCGGTACGTAATCCAGTTGGTTATCTTCACCTGGAATGTTTACGAGCGGCTGATCGCTCGCGTACCGCAGCATCTCCCGGCCGTAAAACTCGCAGAAATCAATGGCCTCCGCCGTGTCGCCGTCGGCCTCGGGCCACGTCTTTGCCACTTCCTGAATCATCCACGCGGACATTTCATGCTTGCGCTTCCGGAGGATTGACGCAACTCGAAACAACAACTCGGCACGCTCCGCGGGAGTCGTATTTTTCCAGGTCTGAAAAGCGTCGTAAGCGGACTCGACGGCTTGAGTGGCTAGTTCTTTGGTTGCCTTTTGAAAGCGACCGACTAGCTGGGTGCGATTAGCCGGATTAATACTGTCGAGCTTGCTTCCAGTCGTGATTCGCTCGCCGCCAATAACCAACGGATATTCTTTTCCAAGTTCGCTTTGGACCTTATTGAGGGCGGCGCGCATGGCTGTCGCATTCTCTTCTTTGTTGAAAGCAGTAAACGGTTCATTACGGAATTCTGTAGGCATGGATAGCTCCAATATTCAGGATCTTTATGATTTGTTTGCGGCAGGAAATCTTATCATATGCGAACCAAAACGCGGTCAGCGCCTCAGCGTCCGACCGCGTTTTCTGTTAGGCAATCTCAAGAGTTATTGGAATCTGTTTGATGGCGGCGTTCTACCCACCCGCTACCGCAGGTGGTACTGACCTGCCTCCTGCTCCTGCCTCTGCCTCCTGCTCCTGCTC
>JALYTI010000596.1 GCA_030854375.1 Acidobacteriota bacterium
GGCCTCTATTGAGCGGCTCAACGCAACATTCCGTGAACGCCTAGCCCCGCTGGCACGCCGGAGCCGGGCGCTGGCACGTCATACCCTGACGTTACAACATGGTATGTATCTGATTGGTACGGTCTACAACTTCTGTACGCCGCATGCGAGTCTGCGCCTCGCCGCCCCTGGGGCTGGCCTGCGGGGTATGCAGAGGACACCGGCCATGGCCGCTGGGATCACAGATCATTGTTGGAGTGTGCGAGAACTGTTGTCGTATCACGTGCCGCCGCCTCGTTGGACGCCACCCAAGCAACGTGGGCGTCCCTCGCATGTGCTCAAACGCCTCATTGAGCGGTGGTGCGGGGACCACGGTTAACTGTGGAGCTACCAATCAACGACAAAGAGGTAGAAATTGGGGCACCTTTCAAATGCCAGTTGACAGTTCCAAGAAACCCTCCGGTGGTAGTAGGATGTTGATGCACATATCGAATCGTGACGATGCATCGACATCCCCCAGCAACCAGAGGCAACACGATGAAGTTTACCAGACGGGCGGATTTAGATCCCCAGACTCGTATCCATATCGTCATGCTCGCGTGGCTGCATCAAGGCATCTATGGAAAAATGACGGAAATCGCCCAATCGTATCAGATATCCCGGACCTTTCTCTATCAACTCCTCTTGATGGCCAACCTCCAGTTGGAAACGCTCTTTAGCGATGAAAAGCTCCTGTTTCAAAAAGATCATCGGCACTTAGACCAACTGCTCGTGTTGTTACGCTTGGAAGGACACTGCTCGCTGCTGAGCATCTCTGCGATTTTGCAGGCTCTGGAGTACCATCCCCATTCCGTCGGCTCGCTCAGTCAATTCTTCCACAGCGCGGGGCAGAGACTTCCTTCCACCCTCGTGATGCCGTCAAAAACGTGGGTGTTTTATCTCAGCGATGAAATTTTTGCCATCCACGTGCCCATTTTGATCACTATTGACGCGCGCAGCACGACGATCCTCAACATCGAGCTGGCCTCCGATCGCTCCGCGGAGACCTGGAGAGCACATTTTGAAGCGCTGGCAGAGCACCAGTTTTTCAGCCTTGGCATGGCCTCGGATCGGGGCAAGGGAGTCGTGGCCGGCTACCAGGCTGCGTGCGCCATGGCCCTGTGGGTGGCGGATTATTTCCACGAGTTTCGCGACCTCTTCGAGGTGCGGCATCAATGGGAGCGCAAAGCCTACGCCGCCATGGACAAGGAATACGACGCGGCAAGGACGTTTGCTCACGCCAAAAGCGAGGCCAATCTTCACAAGCGCCTTCAGCAGTATGAAACCGCGTATGACGCCTGTGAGCAGGCGATCACGCTCTACGATCACCTCGACTTGCTGCTGCACTTGCTGCGTGACGCCTTACACCTCTGTTCGCCTCATGGGAAACTGCGCGCCCAAGAACATGTGCGCTCGGAACTGACGCAGCTTTTTGACATGATCGAAGCGCTCGACTGCGCCGCCATGACCCACGCGCTCAAGCCCATTCGCCAGCATATCGCTGATCTGTTAGTACCGTTTCAACAAGCCGAAGCGATTGCCGCTGAACTCCGTTTAGAGGTGCCGCACGATGCCTTGGATTTTCTCGTGCTGGCCTGGCACCATCATCATTTAAGCTACCAATCGGGGGCGAAGCCGCAGCGCTACCATCAACGAGAACGAGAGTTCTGGTTGGCATGCGCCGAAGGGCTCGTTGGCGACGAGTTTGACCCCCTCAAAGCCCTGGTGTTCGACAAGCTCGACTCGATTGTCCGGGCCTCCTCGCTCGTCGAGATGGTCAATGGGCTCATTCGGCCCTCTCTCAATAGTTGTAAAGGACAGATCACCCAAGAGACCTTAAATCTGATCATGTTTTACCATAACCATCGGCGCTACAAGAGCGGTAAACGCCAAGGCAAAGCCCCCATTGAACTCTTGACTGGCCAACCCATAGCGGCGCCGTGGTGGGAGCTGTTACTCCAACAGGGCACCCCAGCGCAGGGCGTCACGGCTCATCGCACTCCGCTCGCCAGCTCACCGCTTCAACTCGTGGTCAATACTGATGGGGGGACGAATCGGCAGAGGCTGACTCCAGGCCCAGCAATCGTAGAGCCTCCGGGCGCTTCAGAGCAGAACCGCCGACAACAGGACGCTGAAGCGGCCTAATTGTTCCATCCATACTGCGGTTTAGCCTTCTTGAGCGCTTTACTCGAGGGGCCAGCTTGTGCCTACATCCAGTGATACCTATGGTGTCACCGGGCAAACTGTCAACTACTTTTGCCCTATTTTGAAAGGTGCCGAAATTTCTCATCGAGGATCTGTCAGCCATGCGCCAGCGTCTTGTGGCTCTGGGTGCGAGGCTCACAACGCCTCGCACATTTGAAGAAAACTGGCTGTTCGACACCCCAGACGAGCAATTCACACGCCAGGGTCGTTTGTTACGCTTGCGC
>JALYTI010000109.1 GCA_030854375.1 Acidobacteriota bacterium
GCTGGGATCAATAGAACCGCGCGAGTCGTCGAACCTACATCCGCTTAAATCTAAGCCTGTATCGAAGACCTTCTTCAGCAAACAAAATCAAGACTAGCCGGAAAGTTGCAGCCGATTTTTCAGGTACATGCGACTCACCGTTCTCAAAACCGAAACGGTGGCTCACCGCCTAAAAGTGATGGGGACGAAGCGAACCAACGCTGTCTCTAACTCAGCGCTCTGGGCTCACGGAATGGTTGTACAGGGCTTGCCACCTGTAAACAGGGTTGCGGTCGTGGTTTGGCCTGGATTCACCTTGACCGAGCACTGGGTCCCTGGTGCTTGAACTGTCCATGTACCGGGTGCTAATGACGTGAATAACACTGAAACGGGGCAGTAGCATTCGGTGTAGGTTGTGCCCTCGAAAGTATAGGTCGAGCACTGACTCATAACATTATCGGATGCAGCGATGGCAGGCGATGTGTTGGTCTGCGGCGATCCTGCTGGTGAGCTCGCCGTCCAGGTCAGCTGCGGTGCGGTGCATTTGATGGAAGTACCGCCTCCCACGTTCATCTTGAGCGTCGCGTTGATGCTCCCGGGAGTATGCGGTGAGACGGGTGTCGGTGTGCCGCTTCCGCCGCCCTTGCCGACGCTCCAGCCGCAGGAGCACAAGCCGACCAGGCTGACTATTACCATAGTAGGTAGGATAGAGTTCTTGAGCTGCGATCTCATTTCATTCTCCTTTGACTCAAAATCAGGTGCTCCCTTTGCTACTCTGCGTGGCTACGGACAGCTCTGCGGTAGCACTGTTCTTCCCGGATTAGAGGCGTCCATGAGTTGACTTCGGCCTATCACCAGAAACTGATTATCAAGATCTACTTTTGTCACGTAGAGGGCGTCTTGCGCCAACTTAAGGTTCAGATAAGCCTTTTCCTGGCATGGCGTGCTTATGACAGCTTCCGCCAGACCGGAAGTGAATAGACCGCCGAAAAATGACCCAAGTCCAACGCAAACCTCCTGCCCCGCGTCTCTGTAGTGTCGCGTTGGTGGCTGCGTAGTGTAAATGCACATGCTGAAAACGGACATCCCGTTGCGGCTGCAAACTTTTGGCACAGCTGAGTACTTGAATGTGAAGGGTACGCTCCCACAGGAGCCGGCCGATTTAGATCCTCCTCCGTCTATTGTAATCCCGGCGGGCGTAAAGGTTACGACTGGAGTAGTAGCGACAATGCCCGCATCCAGCTGCGTCTCGCGCGCGACGATGTTTGAAGAAATGTAGGACGAGAGCAGGTTTGTATCTAACGAAAGCAGCCAATCACTATCTGGAAAATGGGAGAACTGAGTGTAGGATGGATCAAATGCGATTGGATTGCCCTTGTCCAGTTGTACCGCCAGCTTCAGATCCTGGTCAGTGCCAAAATCAACACCAATGACATTCGCGGAGATCTTAGTCATATCGGTGACGAATTGAAGAATTCCATCCAAAGGGACGGGAATCGGTGCCCATACCGAACCGACCTGGTACGCCCCCGTTAAAACACCCTGATCGATAACGTCGTAACCGGAAGCGCGACAATCAACCTTCCCGCCGGAAAAGTTCGGTCCCCCATCCAACTCGGAATAGTAAAAATTGAGGACCACACCGTTGTTTCCACATGTGGCCTCAGCTCCACATTGCAGCAAGGTTTTCCTCAAAGTAGCATCCGGCATGGTTTCCGGAGTGATGAGTTGCGGGTATATTTCCACAAGCAGGGTGTAGGTACGACCGGGCATAGGTGTTGTCGTCCCGTCCTGCTTTTTCAAAAGTACTTCGAAGCGTACTTTCGCCAGGTTGATTCGCTTACCGTTCTGCTGTCGCTCTTCCAGAGCAACAGATTGCAAACTCGGTATGAATGTACCCGTGGAATCAAGAAGACTCTTGACCCTCGCAGTTATGACAGCTCTCATATATGAGCTGTTCAACGATAGTTCCACGCTTGATTTTCCGGAACGCTGCCACGCTGGCGCCGCTGGAGGAACAGGCGTCGCGGGTTGGGCTACGTCGGGACACACAGCGGTTAATGATGTTTGAGTGGTAGTCCCGTTGCAGCTGGATAGCAGGAGCAGGAGTGACAGCACGCTCAAGGAGCGATATATGTTTATTCTTCCACGCAGCTGTTTCCACTCACTTTTCATTTTGGTTGCCGGGGCGCCATTGATCCATCCAAGGATCCATCCAAGGAAGATATCGGTCTGTGCGCTGTCACCTATAACAACTTTTTCATGTCCTGTCGATGGTTTATGAAGCGGGAGCCGAAAAGCAATGCATCTGACTCTGCCAGACCGCAAATCAGATTTGGAACGAAGTTACCTTCCGGGGCCGACGGGCTTCCGGCTTTGCCTTGCAAAGTACTTGACACCATAGCGCCCCTCCGCTAATATTGCCCGCATGGGCTCGATTCACCTCGCCATACCGCAACAAGAAGAGCCGCCCGCACTACATGCTCGGGCGATGGACAATCTTCAGTACATCCGCGAAACCATGGAGCGCGCGACCGCTTTCACCGGCATTTCCGGTTGGGGTCAGGTTGCCATTGGTATTACCGCGCTTATTACATCTTTCATCGCGGCCCAGCAGAAAGCGTTCAAGAACTGGCTGGCAATCTGGTTGGCCGAGGCAGTGGTTGCTTTGCTCATCGCCGGCTGGTCCATGGATCGGAAAGCTCGTGCCGTGAAAATACCCTTGTTCTCGGGTCCGGGACGGAAGGTTGCGTTCAGTTTATCGCCGCCAATTTTCGCTGGAGGATTGGTGACTATTGTGCTCTACCGGGCGGGATTAACCGGCCCAATTCCTGGACTTTGGTTACTGCTTTACGGAACCGGCGTGGTTACCGGTGGAATGTTTTCTGTCAGCGCAGTTCCGATTATGGGCTTATGTTTCATGATGCTTGGAGCGGCCGCATTTCTGGCTCCGGCGGGTTTTGCAGACTGGTTCATGGCGGCCGGCTTTGGGGGACTGCATATTATTTTCGGAGTAATTATCGCAAGGAGATATGGTGGCTAGACAATCGGCATTAAGGCATTCAACTCACAAGAAACGTGAGGCAACAGCATCCACCCTGCAGGAAGTTCGCGGCGCTAAGGCGCGGCATCCTGCGCCTGCTCTCGACCGTTTGATTCACGAACGCATGCGGCTTGGCATTGTCAGCGCGCTAGCTGCTAACGAGTCTTTGACTTTCAATGATCTCAAAAGTCTGATGAATACAACGGACGGAAACCTCAGTGTGCACGCACGCAAACTCGAGGATGGCGGGTACATTGCCTGTACTAAATCGTTTGAAGGTCGACTCCCAAAAACGGAATACAAGTTAACTGTCAGTGGCAGGCGGGCACTCGAAAGTTATCTGAGTCATATGGAGACTTTGATTCACCAGATGCGCAATCGCTAGCTCTGCGGCAACCCTGCGACTTTTTTTTTGACCACTTGCTTTACGAGATAAAGCGCTTTGAACGACTTTTCGAGGAGGCACTTGAGAATGTACACAAATGTGAACCTGGCGGCGCCTGTAGGCGTGCTGTTATTCCTGGGTACGGGCTTTGTCATCTTCGTTCTAGGCGTGGCGCTTATCTATTCGATCGTCAGGAAGAAGTTTCTGCTTACGCGGATCACGCTCGTTGGTATGGCGGCGATTGCGGGCGTCTATCTGATAATCATGTTGGGGTTTTCTTTTGCCAGCAACGAAAAGGTGCTTGCCCGCGGCCAGGAGAAACACTTCTGCGAAATAGATTGCCACCTCGCTTACTCAATCTCCGATGTGCGCCAAACAAAAACTCTCGGGGAAGCGGCCGGTCAAGTCGCTGCTGGCGGAATGTTTAGCTTGATAACCATTAAAACGCGATTCGACGAAACGACAACGAGCTTAAATCGAGGAAACGGATTGCTGTATCCGAATTCCCGCGTGGTGGCCGTTATCGACGAAAGTGGCAAGAAATATTTTCCCTCGGCCGAAGGCCAGCATGCACTCGAACGTTCTCACGCAGCCGGCAGCCCGTTAACGGATCCGCTAAGGCCGGGCGATACCTACGCTACAACCCTGGTTTTCGATCTGCCGCCCGATATCAGGAATCCCACGCTCGTAATCCGCGAAGGTGAATTGGTCACGCATTTTGTAATTGGACACGAGAACAGTCCTCTTCATAAGACGACTCGATTCCAAATCTAGTTTCTTCAAACCCATGGAACAATATGACGTAGTGATCGTTGGCGCGGGGCTGGCTGGTCTCCAGTGTGCCCGACTGTTGGGCAGAAACGGCATCCGTGTTCTGCTGGTCGATCGCCGGGATTCACTCGACCAGTCAATCCACACCACGGGCATCTTCGTTCGCCGCACTCTGGAAGACTTCGATATCCCTGAAGATTGTCTGGGCCCCGCGGTAAGACATGTGGTCCTCTATTCACCTTCCCGCCGGCGAATGGAATTAGTTAGTCCTCATGATGAATTTCGTGTCGGGCGCATGGGCAAGCTCTACTTGCGTTATCTCGAACAGAGCCTGCGCGCTGGAGTTGCCTGGATGCCCGGCACGCGTTACGCCGAACACCATCAGTTTAAGAACCGGTTAGTGGTACGACTTGATAGCAGCCATTCATCGCGCTGGGTGAGCGCACGCTACCTTGTGGGCGGAGATGGCGCAAACTCACGTGTCGCCCGGGATCTTCATCTTGATCTTAATCGCGAATGGATCGTTGGGGTTGAAGATGTCTTTACAAACGTTCAGCTCGAGGGGCCTCCGCGGCTCCATTGTTTTCTCGATCCTAAAGTAGCGCCAGGTTACCTCGCCTGGGTGGCTCACGACGGCGAGGAAACGCATATCGGCGTTGGTGGATATGCCTCGAAGTTTGATCCACTCCGGGAAGTGGAGATTTTTCGTGCGAGCTTGAACGGCATTGTTGATTTGAGTAAGGCAAAGCGGATGGAGCGACGCGGAGGACGAATCCCTGTCGGCGGAGTATTGCGTCACATTGCAAACAATCGTGGACTACTTATCGGAGACGCCGCAGGAGCGGTATCACCGCTGACCGCCGGTGGACTCGACCCATGTATGCGACTTTCCACGCTTGCCGCAAAGGTGATCACCGAATACTTCGAGACTGAGGATCCCGACGTGCTGCAAGCTTATTCCGGCGAATTGTTTCGCGCGAGATTTGCATCCCGGCTTTGGATGCGTCGCGTTGTTTCGAATCTTAACCAGCCCGCGCTGGTTGAGCTCGCCTGTGCCAGTTTGCGTTTGCCGGTCCTCAACGCATTTGCCTGGCATGTGTTTTTCGGTCGTGGATCTTTTCCCGATGTTGATCTGAAGTTGGTTGCGCAGGCGGTTGGGTGACTGCTCGGAAATTTCAGAAATTGGAACTCTACGCAATCTACGGAACTTTGTTTGACGACTAACGTGCAATCGGATTGTAAAACCCATGTAGCAATTCACACCCGCCCATTGTGGATCGCCACGTTGCCAACACGCTGTCCCACATCCAAGAATGGGATCTGTCAAACATCGCAGGCTTCTTTGAGATGTTGATAAATGGATACCGCGAATTTAGAAATTATTATTCTGACCTTTGAGGGAGCATTTGTATGACGAAGCGAATCATTGCCATCGCCTTTATTTTTGTTTGCGCCTCTGTGGCGTGGGCCATTCTGGGCGGCACGATCTTCTCGCGTACCTATTCGTTGGACGCCATCGCTGAGGGTCGTGTGACTTCAACCTGGGGGGCACCGCACAACCAGGCACCACCGGTTGCAACATTTAGGGAAAAAGTCGCGAGAAAAGAGGAGAGTACTGAGAATGGAAAGAAAATCGTTAAGACGGTCGAGGAGGAAGTAACGACGCCTCTGCCGCTGGAAAGGAGCGCGGTTGATGTAGGTTTGGATCTGGAGCATCGTCAGAAAGGACTCCTGTGGTACAGCACCTATAAAGTCGCGTTTGCCGGAACGTACAGTTTTCGCAATACCACTGACAAGGAACGGATGGTTGACTTTGTATTGAATTTCCCTACGTCCCAGGCAATTTATGACGATCTGGTATTTACTATTAACGGCGCGACCGTGCCCGTTCGTAATGAACAGAACGCCGCAATTGGCTCGGCTAACGTTGCCGCGGGTCAGGTCGCGCTGCTTGCCATCGGTTATCGTTCTCAAGGTCTTAATGAGTGGCGCTATAGCTTCAGCAATGGGGACGTGGCCCAGGTTCGAGATTTTACGCTCGCGATGAAGACGAATTTCAAGGAAATTGACTTCCCGGACAATACTCTCTCCCCTTCCGAGAAACACGAGACAGGAAATGGTTGGGATCTGACGTGGTCTTACAAGAATCTGGTGTCGGGTTATCAAATAGCGATGGTGATGCCGGAGAAGCTTCAACCCGGGCCATTAGCCGGCAGAATAAGTTTCTTTGCGCCGGTCTCCCTTTTCTTTTTCTTCTTTCTGATGCTGATCATCACGACAATGCGCGGCATCGAACTTCATCCTATGAACTACTTCTTTCTCGCAGCGGCGTTTTTCTCTTTCCATCTTCTGCTCGCCTACCTTGTCGATCACGTTTCCATTCATACGGCATTTGCTATCTCCGCGGCTGTGTCCGTCTTTCTCGTCGTAAGTTATTTGCGGCTAGTTGTTGGGCTCCACTTTGCGAGTCGCGAGGCGGCCCTGGCGCAGTTTGTCTACCTGGTGATGTTCTCCTACGCGTTTTTCCTAAAGGGGTTCACCGGACTCGCAATCACGATTGGGTCCGTTGCGACTCTCTTCGTAGCCATGCAGGTCACCGGACGCATACGATGGGCAGACAAGTTTTCGCTTAAACCACCTCCGAAACCCGCGGGAGAATTGACCTGAGCATTAATAGAATCTAACCGTGATCGTCCGAAGCTTAGAGGTCTTTGGCGGTGGTTGGGAGGTCGAATGACTAAAATCGAAACCCTTGTCGATAGTAAACATTACTCCGATGCAGGCCACGGATTCTTGCGGCGACAATTCATG
>JALYTI010000597.1 GCA_030854375.1 Acidobacteriota bacterium
CGGGCCGCTTGGCTAAGCGCGCAAAAGCCGCCTTGGAAAATGCTGCCATCGATTTGATCGCTGACGCGCAGTGCAAAGCAAAGTTACACATAGCCGACGGGGCAAGGAGCCTAGGTTGGAAAAATCTCCAGTCGCACTTAGAAGAAAGCGCGAAGCGTCATTCAAACTTTGAAACCGCATCCAACGCACTAAAAAATAACCGCCCTCCTGCAGATAAAGTGCCGATCGTTCCTAGCCCGACAAATAATTATCACCAAGTTCGCATCGGCGGCGCACTGGCTGGGATCGAGAGTCTCGCTCTGCTCGGCAAAATTCCTAGTTTCAAGGAAGTCGGGTTCAACATCGCGACGGCTGAAGCATTTGCTTCCGCTCTAAGCATTTTCGCAATAGTCGCAGACATGATGTACGCTTATACCAAATCTGTCCGTGAATTACCCAACTACGCCGCGATTGACGGAGTTAAGAATGGGGCGGACATTGTGCGCGGAGGCTTTAAGCTAACAGCTGGCCTATTGGCTTCTGTAGCCGGAGGCATTACAGCATATTCTGATTGGCGAAAATTCGAAAAGGAGCCAGATCCAATAATAAGCGCGATCCTTTTTTCCCGATCGCTGACGGGGGGACTTTCATCGGGCGCCGGCCTACTGGCTACATACTCCTATTGCGGCCCACTTCTCAAACCTCTCGCGGAGAGACGAGGTCGCCTGCAAATCGCTACGAAAATCCACACGCTAGGGAAGCGCTGATTTATTCGTCGAACACCGGTTCCGGTCGCTGGCAAGACCTGAGACAATAACGGCACGTTCTTCACCGCACAATTGATCATGCAAAAAAGCTTCTCCGACCTCGAATACGCCGCCAAGAAGAAGCTGACACGGCGCGACATCTTCCTTGCAAAGATTGACAGTGTCACTCCCTGGTCGCAGTTGCATGCATTGATCGAGCCGTTCTACCCGAAGGTGGAAGGCGCTGGCCGCCCGCCGATCGGACTGGCGCGCATGCTGCGCATGTACGTGGCTCAGCAGTGTTTCGGCCTGTCGGACGAAGGCATCGAGGACGCGATTTACGACAGCCAGGCGATTCGTGGTTTCGTTGGCATCGACCTGAATCGCGAGTCGGCGCCGGATGCAACGACGCTGCTGAAATTTCGTCGTTTGCTCGAAAATAACGGGCTCACACGCAAGATTTTCGAGACGATCAATGGGCATTTGGCGGCGCAGGGATTGATGATGCGGGAAGGGACGATCGTCGATGCCACGCTGATCGCATCGCCGCCCTCGACGAAGAACAAGGACAAGAAACGTGATCCCGAAATGCATCAGTCCAAGAAGGGTAACGACTGGCATTTCGGCCTTAAGGCCCATATCGGTGTGGACTCTGCATCGGGACTTGTGCATACAGTGATCGCGACGGCCGGCAACGTGTCCGACGTCACGCAGGCACACGCGCTGTTGCATGGCGATGAAGTTGCAGCAATGGGCGATGCCGGCTACCAAGGCGTCGAAAAACGCGAAGAAAATCTTGGAACAAGTGTGACGTGGCACGTTGCGATGAAACGCGCCAAACGCAAGGCGCTGCCGAAGAACAAACTCGGCCGCATGACGGAAAAGCTGGAGCACTTAAAGGCGAGCGTCCGGGCAAAAGTTGAGCATCCGTTTCATGTCGTGAAGAACCTCTTCCGTCATCGGAAAGCACGCTACCGTGGCTTGGCGAAAAACACCGCGCAACTGTTCACGTTGTTCGGCTTCGCAAATTTAGTGCTGGCCGGCCGGCAATTTACGGTCTCAGAAACCCGAGCTCCGTCCTGACGACGGAAGCGCGGGAAAAATGTACCAATATTGGCAAAATTCCCGTGTTTGGCTGCTTGAATTTGGAAATCTGAATACTGGAAAATGTCGTGCCGCTGACTACGTCGTGGGCGCCAAAATCGTCAATTGATCAGCGCTTCCCTAGCAGCTTAGGCAACAACGTACCCTGTCCTCGGGCTTCACCTTCAATAAAGCGTTTCATCCGGCACCTGTATTGATGAGATACTGGCTTAACGTTTTCCCCACCTCATCCGTTTACAGGAAAATGGCGTTTTTACACAACCTGGGCCAGATGCGGACGTCGATGTTTGACTGAAACACGGGCCGCTGATAGATCATGCGAAGGTACGTGCAGAGGATGTAGCGGGACTTGTCGCAGCTGTGTCGGGGTTCATCCCGCACGTCCTCGGTACTTTGCGTGCTTCCTGGCAATGGCTTTAAATACGAAGTTAGAATGCCTCCCACTGGCTTGTCGCTGGGGAGCTCGAGGGCTGGAAACGGCGCGCCGCTTTCTCGCGCGAAGCGGTGGTCAGGGATGGCATGCTCGGTTTCGGTGCTATCGCCTTCGTTGGCGCCGGAAGTGAGCCGGCCGGCTGGTGCGTGGCATTCTCGGCTAGCTTGAACACGCTGACTACCTG
>JALYTI010000110.1 GCA_030854375.1 Acidobacteriota bacterium
TGATCGCGACTGCTCTATTTCTGCAAGCCACCGGGATGTTAATCGTAAGAAAGATTTTGAGGATAAAAATCTAAAGACGGTCTTAGGCCTTTGGTCTTTGGTCTTAGGCCTTTGATTCCCTCCCTGAGACAAGATCCAAACGACCTGAACTCAAAAACGCAGACGAGCTCAAAGACCAAAGACCAAAGGCCTAAGACCAAAGACAAAGAACTTAAGAGCCAACTCCATGCTTCTACTAATAACCATTTCAACTTTCGTTTGTATCTCCCTTGGGATGATGGGAGTTTACTGGCTTCTTTACCGGCCGCAGAGCGCAGCCACCGAGCGCCTCAAACGGCTGGGCGAAAGGAGCGCCACAGGAGTCCCCACTGCCGCTTCGATGGCCGAAGACCGACGCGGCGTCGACTTGGCCGGGCGCCTGGCTTCGCCCGTTAGTCGTCTTCTTCCGCCGTCCGCGGCCGAGGCGAAGAAATTACAGAAACAGCTAATGCAGGCGGGTTTTCGCTCGTCGACTGCTCCCGTTGTTTATCGAGCCGTCCAATTAGCAACGATGGCCGGTTTTCCCGCAATAGTGGCCTTCGCTTGCGCTCTGCTCGCTCGACCGGTCAACAGTGCTCTTCTTTGGATACTGTTTGCTTTTGTCACTGGCTTCTTCCTTCCACGTTACGCGTTGCGCCGGATGATTCGCTCTCGGCAACAACTGGTTCGCTGGGGCCTCGCTGATGCGTTAGACCTGATGGTTATTTCGATCGAAGCGGGGCTTGGCTTGAATGCCGCGATGATGAAGGTCAGCAGCGAATTGAAAGAGGTGCACCCTGACATCAGCGAAGAGTTTGAACTGGCTAACCTGGAGATAAGGGTCGGGCGAGATCGAGATGAGGCCTTGCGCAATCTCGCCGACCGAACCGGCGTTGATGACCTCCGAAGCCTCGTCGCGATGCTCATTCAAACAGATAGGTTTGGTACATCGATCGCGCGGGCCATTCGAGCATTCTCAGATTCGTTACGTACGAAGCGCCGCCAACGAGCTGAACAAGCCGCGCAAAAAGCCGCGGTCAAGTTGTTGTTTCCGTTGGCCTGTTTTCTATTCCCGACCTTGTTTATTGCGATTCTTGGCCCTGCAGCACTCCAGTTAATGGATACACTCGGCAAAATGTAAGAAGGAGTTGGACCATGAGTAAACGAAGAATACTCGCCATTTTTATTGCCCTGATTCTAACAATCGCTGCAACCGCAATGTGGAGCGCCTCTACGATTGAGCGCGAAGGCGATACGGACGCTAACGTGATCGAGGATTCGGGGTCTCTCGCCGGCAATGTGAGTGAGCATAAGAAGAGCGGTAATAAGGTTGTACGGATTTTGGCGGCTCCGTTCAAAGCTTTTGGCAAGCTGTTTGTTCATCAAGACGAGAACAAGCTTCGACGGATGACGGAGAAGGACGCGGACAAGTTTGAAAGCATTGGCGTTTCGCGCGTGGCTGATGCCCTGAACCCCGAGCCAAGGAAGTTAGCGTTAGCGTCGTCCGCAATGGGGCATCTGGCGAATGGTCGATCGTATCTCTCGAGCGGACAACTCAACGAAGCCATCTCCGAACTCTCCACCGCCACGTCGCTCGATCCAAAGCTAAGCGAAGCTCACAGCTTGCTTGGTATTGCGTACGACAAAAAAGGGTTCGCGGATCGAGCCAAAGATTCTTACGAGCGGGCCGTCAAAGTGGAACCAGAAGATGCACAGGCATTAAACAACCTGGGCTTTTCTCTTTATCAGAATGGAAACTACCGCGCTGCCGTCGATCGCTTAAAACGCGCCGTCAAACTGGCGCCCACGGATGAACGGATCCTGAATAATTTAGGGCTCGCACTTTGCCGCCTGGGAAAGTTTGACGATGCCTATAAGAACTTCGCACGTGCCGCCGGTCCACTTACCGGCAATCTCAATACAGCCAGAATGCTGGAGAGGTTCGGGCGTGAGGACGATGCGATCAAATATTACGAGGACGCGCGTCGGATCGAACCGACCTCCAGTATCGCCTTGCGACGCCTTGCTGATCTCTACAAGCGAACCGGTAAATCTGACGGCTCACAATTGGACCGTAATACAGTTGCAGGAACCCCAGTGGTAGACCCCGCCCACGTGAACCAACCTTCACCATCAGGAAAATAGCCTTCGCTTCAGAAAGTGAAATAATTGTGATGTCGCAAACGACAATACTTTCGCGCGTTGAAGTAGAAACGATGGGTCCGCCGGTTCCGGAAGAGTTGGCTGATCTCGGAATCGGCGAAGGCTTCCTCTGCGACCTCGCGCTGAAACACGTCTCCATGGTTCCCGAGCCGACGACCGCCGCCATCGCTGAGCGTATGTATATCCCACGCGCGCTCGCGGAGGAGATCCTCGAGAAACTCTATCGAGAAAAGCTCATCGAGGTGCGCCATCAGGCAACGGTAGGTTCAACGAGGTATGCGATGTTGGACCACGGCTGGGACCGTTTGGTGAGGCTGTTCTCAGTATGTGGCTACAGCGGAGCGGCGCCTGTGTCGTTGAACGATTACGCGCACATGATGCGGCTTCAGTCGATACCATCTCACCCAGCTTCCATAGAAACGGTGCGCTCGGCTTTTCATGATCTGATTTTGCCGGAATCGCTTCTACAAACTCTGGGTTGCGTTATCAATTCAAGGAGATCGCTGTTCCTGACGGGTCTGCCCGGCACGGGAAAAACTGCGGTTGCCGAGCGAATTAACGGGGCTTTGCCGGGAGCGATTTGGATCCCCTACGCAGTAGAAATCGACGGGCAAATCATCCGCGTGTTTGATTCTCACTGCCATCACTTTGCATCTGCCGATGTTATTCCGAACGATTATGACCGTCGATGGGTACTTATTAAGCGACCGCTAGTCGTTGTAGGCGGTGAGCTGACACTCGAAAACGCCGACCTGACCTGGAGCGAGACGGCGAAGTTTTACGAAGCCCCGTTCCAGATGAAATCAAATGGCGGCACGCTGGTCATTGACGATTTTGGTCGCCAGCGTGTTGCGCCCCAGGATTTGCTGAACCGGTGGATCGTGCCACTTGAACGCCGTGTTGACTATCTTGCGTTGCATACCGGCAAAAAGATTGAAGTTCCCTTTGAGCAACTCGTAGTGTTTTCAACGAACCTCGATGAGAACGACCTGGCGGACCAGGCCTTCCTGCGTCGAATGGGCTACCGCGCTCGCGTCGAGCCACCCACTCCCGAGGCATATTCCGAGATCTTCAAGAGGCAGGCTTACAGCCGCGGCATGCGTTGCAAGCAGTCCGTGTTAACGCATGTGCTTAGTAAGTACAAAACGGAAGGGCGGCAAATGAAGGGTTGCGAACCGCGTGACCTGATCGACCGCGCGACTGACATTTGTCTATTCGAAGGTCAGCCGCTGGAGTTGACGAATAAGGTCCTCGACATAGCCTGGCGAAACTACTTCGGTACTTCTCACTCATTTGCAACGGTGACTAACGACAAGTCGTCGATTGAAGGACGCACGGATGATCCGCTTGAGCTCTAGCCCAACAAAAGGTCGATGCGGTGTATCGGTTGGGAACGACAATGAAAATCCCCCAAAAGGCAATTCAAACTCTTTTTTGCTGTGCGATGCTACTACTGTTTTCGTGCGCAGCTTGTGGCCAAACACATCTGGCCAATGTAACCGGTGCGGCCGACGGAGCTGCGCCGGTTGATCCAGCCGGTAGTCCTCAGCAGGTTCAATTGAAACTTGTCGATGGAAGCAGCATTTCAGTAGATGAGGCTTGGGAAAGCGAGCAGGGGATTTGGTATCGGCAAAGCGGGATGAATCACTTGATCACGCGCGACCGAGTAAGGCGAATCGAGCGTCGTCCTGTTTCCCGACCCAACTCAGATGTTCAGTTGGCTGAGTTGGTAGTGGCCAATGCAAGTGGAAATAGCTTGAATAGTTCTGATGGTCAGGTCGTATGGATTTTTCTGGTTGGGGGCGCTTGCGTGTTGGCTGACAGCGCGACCGAATCCGACGCCGGCGTTTGGTATAAACGCGGCCCCTTACTGGCCTTTATAGAGCGTGCCCGAATCGATCGTATAGAACGTGGAGATTTGGAAAGCAGGGGCGAATCCGACTCTACTTCCAAAAAAGCGCTCAGTTGGACTACGGGTAGCTCGAAGATCGATGAATTCATCAAACAAAGCGGTGCCAAGTATGGCGTCGATCCGTATTTGATTTTTTGTGTGATGGAACAGGAGTCCCACTTCAACTCCCGGGCCTTATCACGCCAGGGAGCGCGTGGGTTAATGCAGCTAATGCCCGGCACAAGTGCCAGATTCGGCGTTAGAAGGCCTTCTGATCCGGCACAAAACATCGCGGGCGGCACTCGTTATTTGAAGCAACTCATGGAACGGTTTGACGGGCGGATCGACCTTGTCCTGGCGAGTTATAACGCCGGCGAAGGCGCTGTGAGGAAGTTTGGTGGAAAAGTGCCACCCTTCCGCGAAACCCGCAATTATGTGAAACGAATAAGCTACCGTTATCGTCAAACGAAACCTGTTGCCCCCGCCAAGAGTGATTTAGCCGCAGCGGGAGGAACAGGTAATTAAGGCTTGTTCAACTACTCGGGCATTCAGGAAAGCGCAAGCGCCAGAAAAATGAAAAACGTTCTCGTCACGCTGGTCCTAATCGCCGTAATCGATTGCGCCGCATCATCATATTTCTATGCGCAGCAATTGCCGGAGGCTCCACTAACCAACGCTGCTGTGGTGAAGCTCGTGCGCGCTGGCTTCAAAGAAAAAACTGTCATTGCCATCATCCGCAGCCGGCCAAGTCGATTCAACCTGGATCCTGATAGGCTGATCGATTTGAAGCAGAGCGGAGTCAGCGAAAACATAATCCTTGCAATGCTGGCTCAAGATGAGTCGTTTGTGATGACCGATGAAGACTGGAATGATGATTCGCGGGTTAGAGGAAATAAGACAAGATCCAACGAGGGCGATCTTCAAAGACGATCCGGCGCCACTGATATCTTTGGCAGCGGTGAAAGTTCGAAGAGGCAGACGAGCGGACGAGGAGTGAATGGCGCAAATCAAGGAGAAACTTCCACAACCGGAAGTGCAACAGTCCGTATCCTTCGACCGCCTGCGGAGGCTGGTGGGGCATCACTGAAGCTAGAGAAGACACCTACGCTAGATAATGAGTCGGTGATTAGGCTGGTTGAGGCCGGCTTTTCTGAAGGCACGATCATCAAGAGGATCGAAGACTCACCGGCCGATTTCGATCTTTCTAATTCTAAACTTGCAGAGCTTCGCAGGCGACGTGTTACTGACGCGATTATTTCTGCAATGAAGCTTGCCATGAGTGATGAATCAGGTCCAAAGCAAATTGCTCCAGCCAAGACTAGAGAAGAATAACGCATTAAGCAGTGTGGCAGTTCGGCTTCTGGTGCTCGAGCTTCCGGTTATTCTATGTCTTTTGTTTGTCTCCCTTTCTTCTGTCGAAGCGCAGTCTAAGTCACCCACGCCCGCGCCCTCCCCAATACAAGATGAACAGGAAATCGATCCCGACGACGTAATCTCGGTTAACACGACGGAAATATTGCTCCCTGTCACGGTTCGAAATAGCACCGGCCAGCTCGTCAGTGATCTTACGCGTAAGGATTTCCGTATTTTCGAGGACGGGCTCGAGCAGACGCTAAGCGACCTCAGTTTGCGGCAGGTGCCCGTAGACGTTGTCTTGATAGTGGACGCGTCTTCCTCAGTGGCAAGCAATCTGGACGACTTTCGAAAGGCCACGGAAGGCTTCGCGGAGCATCTCGCCACTGATGATCGAGTTAGTCTCATCCAATTTGACGATCATGTCGTCCTGCTCCAGGACTGGACCAGCAGTCTGGTTCAGTTGCGTCGCGCCTTAAGGCGCATCGCTCCAGGAATGTTTACCCGCTTTCACGACGCAATGCTTTTGGCGTCGCGAGATCAAGTCGCGCGCGGAAATGCCCGCCATGCGATTATTGTTTTAACCGACGGGATCGACAGTGGGCGCGGAACGACTTTTGATTCTGCTCTACGCGCGGCGCTTCAATATCAGACAACCGTGTATGTTGTCAGCAATACGCAGATCGAAAGAGTCAGAAAACAGGAAGAGCTCTCTACCTTGCTTTCAGGCTCTGATTCGGCCGTGCGATTTAATGAACTTCGCATTCAGGATTTGCGATTGGGTCTTGCGGCATTAGATGCGAGCGAACGTAATCTGGAAAGATTAACCTCGGCTACCGGGGGACGACTTTACAAGCCGACCACTTTCAATGATCTGGAAAGAACTTACGTCGAAGTCGCGGATGAGCTGCGGCATCAATACACTCTTTACTACGCTCCCTTGAACGCGAAACGAGATGGCCAATTCCGCAAGGTTCTTGTCGAAACCACAAATCCAACTCATCGCGTTTCGGCGCGCGTAGGGTACTACGCG
Source organism: Acidobacteriota bacterium (assembly GCA_030854375.1). GTDB lineage: Bacteria > Acidobacteriota > Blastocatellia > Pyrinomonadales > Pyrinomonadaceae > PSRF01. The sequence continues at coordinate 6,459 of JALYTI010000110.1, forward strand.
CCAAAAAAATAGGGCTCGGTTGAGAGCTTCGACTAATCCGTTCAGCGACCCTCAATCTTAATCGTCCGCACTCGACCGCCTTTGGACAAAATGTCACGCTTGGCACTCGCACGCACTACGTGCGTCGTGTTGACACGCCTCGCCAGATCCTATAATCTGACAATCGCTTCACGAACCTGAAGCTAAGTCTAATTATTGATTTAGTTAACGGTTCATTCACCGTGGCGGCATGGCCATTGCCACTGTGAGTCCACGTGCGGAAGGCTACGTGTCCATCCCACCTTGCTGCGAATCAATCTTAATTAAGTAAATCGGTATTCGAGGAGAGATCATGCGACTAATCAAGCGCGCCGAGAAGGGCCTCACATTAGCGGCCGGCGGTCTACACAACGCTATTCAGTCAGTTAATAAATACAAACCTAATCCGTCCTTCACACCTAAGTGGTCTGACAAGCCTTTGCTGAAATCGTGGCAGAAGAGCAAACCCACGTTGGGTTGGCCTCGAACGACGGATTCGCTTTGT
>JALYTI010000598.1 GCA_030854375.1 Acidobacteriota bacterium
GCCCTTGTGCTTGCCGGCTATGCTCTTCTCCGGCGACGGCACTTCCAGAACACTAGTGCTTCCACACCGCAAGCGCAGACCTCTGAGCCTAAAGGACCACCGAAAGCACTGATTTTCGTCGACGACCTACTACCGCAAGGCAGTAAGACAATTATTGGCGGCACGGTGAAGAATACTTCCGGTGAGAAGCTGGAGGGATTGTCCGTCGAGCTTGAGTTGAAGCGCCGGAAAGACGGAGTGGGCGAACGAAAAGTCGTTGCGGTGGAGCCTTCAGAGCTTGCTCCAGACCAGGAAGCTCGCTACTCGTTCCAGTTGAAAAGCCAGGAGTATGGTTCCGTGCGTCTACTCGGTTTGAAAGCCGGACCGAATCTTATGCCGTTACCCTACACCATTGCGCAGGGACAAAAGCGAGCACCCGAGCGGCTGGAGTCAAAAACGATAACGGTAGAGAAGCGTCCATCGAAGCCAGGCGAATTTCTGAACTCCCCAGATAATCCTGCCCGCGTACCCTGAGCCTGAGTTAAGTAATCACTTAAGGTTGGGAAATCGGATTACTGTTATTTTCGGACCTCTCTTCAAGTTGTCGGTGAGAAGTCGGCATGACGACTAGAGTTAAGGCAATTTCTCAGAAGATGCTACTTTGCCGGGGGCGGTGATCAAAGTATAGGGGCAGGACTTCCAGTGTGGCGGGCTTGCCCGTTTCTACCGTTGATTGAGTACAACTAATTATTAGGGCCACTCGTCAAAACACAGCCAGAGTTGAAATCTTTGCTTCTGGTTGCGTGCGGCGTCAGTCTTACAGATTAATGAACACAAGCCCTCTAGTCCTGGTTACGAGATTTGCCAAGGTTTTGGCTCTTACTGCTTTTATGGCCGCTTCCGCTCTGTGCATATCAGCGCAGACCTCAAAGCCTCCAACCACTCTTTTAGACGTGGACAAGAAGTCTCCTGAAGAAAACTCCCCCTTTAACTCACTTGAGGAAGAGCTGCGTTCCAAACGCGCAGTCAAATTTGCGCAGAAGGAATACCAGGACAACCTCGATCGGGCACGCAATCTTTCATTCCTGGGCACAGCCTTAAACAGATCGTTCAAGGAAAAGCATTCGCTGAGTGACGAGGATCTTAAGAAGCTGGAGAAGGCGGAAAAGCTAACCAAAGGAATTCGCAACGCAGCCGGCGGTTCCGAAGACGACGTCACAATCGAGAAGCCTCCCAAGGATCTTGCTTCCGCTCTTAACTTGTTAGAAGAACTCACCGGCTCACTGAACAGCAGAGTTGAGAAAACGCCGAAGCACGTTATTTCCGCATCCGTAATTGATGAGGCTAATGTATTACTTGAGCTGATTCGTTTGGTCCGGGCTTTTCCTGCAAAGGGGTGATTCTTGTCGCCGTATCAGAAGCCGATAGGCCTTACCGTTCCGGGACTTGTTTTTACCGCTGTCCTCACGATTCTGATGTTCCCTTCAAGTACTCGTGCTCAACAGGACGACGATGTCATACGTGTCAACACGGATCTAGTTATTCTAAACATCACAGTGACGGATAAGGCTGGGCAATACGTTTCGGGTCTTCACCTCTCCGACTTAAAGATCTTCGAAGATGGCCGCGAGATATCGCCTGAGTTGATAGCAGAGTTCAGTGTGCACGAGGCTCCGTTCGCATCAGTCGTGTTGCTGGACACCTCAGGTAGTATGGAAACTCGACTTTCCCTGGCGCGCTCTGCGGCAATTCGATTCCTCGACAATTTGAGAGAGGAAGATGTGGCAGCCGTCTACAAATTTGATTCGAAGGTGGAGCAAGTACAAGACTTTTCAACCGGCCGCGACTTGGCGCCAATGGCCTTTGGCGTGCGAGCGAAGGGAATGACCACTCTCAATGACGCCATCGTTGGCGCTGCAAAGGCGCTCCGGGAGCGGCAGGAAAAGCGTAAAGCGATCATTGTGCTATCTGACGGCATGGATACGTTCAGCAGGGCTTCAACTGAAAAAGCCTTGGAGAGTGCGCTTGCCATAGGTGCGAGCATTTACGCGGTAGACATGTCTGCGACCGAGGGCGCTCCTTCTCGCAATGCTCAGAGCGCGGCGATACTCCGCAATTTTTCAGAGAAGAGTGGCGGAAGATTTGTATCTACGCCGGGCGGCCCGGCGCTGCGAGATGCGTTCGCCGGTATCGCGGAAGAGTTAGGCCATCAGTACACGGTCGCATATCGTCCACTCAATCGGGCGCACGATGGAAAGTGGCGAAGCCTGGATGTGAAGGTTTCTCGAAATGACCTAATCGTGAGGACGCGTAAAGCTTATCGAGCTCCTAAAGATTAAGTATTCGCGGTAGAGGCCTGTGGAAAAACCCAAAATGACCGCGTTAATTTTCCTCACTTGCAAATTAGCTTGGCTTGAGCTGTCCTTGTGAGTTGCTGAGTTTTCACACAGTCTCGTTACAGA
>JALYTI010000599.1 GCA_030854375.1 Acidobacteriota bacterium
TTCTCCGCAATGCGGCTCGTATCTTTGCCGAGAAAAATTATCACTCCACCACGATGCGCGACATCTCGCGCGCAACAAACGTCAGCCTCGCGGGGCTTTACCATTATTGCAATTCGAAGGAAGAACTTCTTTTCCTCATTCAGGACAATTGCTTTGGACGCGTGCTCGACCGTCTCGAGGAGCGCCTGCGCGAAGTAGAGGATCCCCTAAGCAAGCTGCGCATCTTCATTGAAAACCATCTCTCATTTTTCGCGGCCAATATGTCCGAGATGAAAGTGCTGTCGCATGAGGCTGAATCGCTGGCAGGAGAATTGCACACGCACGTCTCAACCAAGAAAGACAAATATACAAAGCTTGCGCGGAAGATTCTTAAAGAGATCCAGTCGGACCGCGCAGGGCATTCTGAAGTTGATCTCACCGTGGCAACGTATGCTCTTTTCGGCATGATGAACTGGATTTACAACTGGTATGATCCGCATGGGAAGCTGACGGTTTCAGAGTTAGTGGACAATGTAACGCGATTGTTCCTGCATGGATTTGTTGCTGGAATGCCAAGTTCAGAACTAGACTTCGCTGCGAAACCGAGGCTCGAGCCTTTTAGCGTTTGGCGTGGATCGCTTTCTAACGAGCGCAGCTAAACCATAGCTGACAATTACGTGGAGACACTTCAAGATGGCGGAAGCTGAAGCACAGGTTCAGGACACGAGTTCAACTGGCGAATTAGTCAATTGTCGCGTTAAGGATGGAATAGCCTTTCTGACGCTCAACGATCCTCCGGCCAACACCTACACCTACGAAATGATGCAGGCGCTTGATCGCGCCATCCTTAACGTGCGTATGGACGAAAACGTCCAGGTAATTGTCCTAACAGGAAATGGCGAAAAGTTTTTTTCCGCGGGCGCGAATATCAACATGCTTTCCGACGTCACGCCGACGTTCAAATACTTCTTCTGTCTCCACGCGAATGAAACTCTGTCGCGATTAGAACAAACACCGAAGCTCGTAATTGCGGCCATTAACGGGCATTGTGTCGGGGGCGGGTTGGAGATTGCGATGGCGGCCGACATTCGTGTCGCTCGCAAAGGCGCCGGCAAGATGGGACTGCCGGAAGTTTCACTTGGTGTGCTTCCCGGCACAGGCGGCACGCAACGTTTGGTGCGACTAATTGGTAAGCCAAGAGCGATTGAGCTCATGGCCACAGGACAGCTATTTGATTTCGAACGTGGAATGGAACTGGGACTTCTCAATCAGATCTTCGAAGCTGAAACGAGCGAGAAGTTTATCGAGCGGGTTATTGAATATGCGGGTCAGTTTACTTTGCCGAATAAGGCCGCGGGAGCGGTCGGCAAAATTAAGCGCAGCGTCCAAACTGGGGCTGAGATTCCTTTCGAGTCAGCGTTGGCTTTGGAGCGCGAGCTGCAACAGCAACTCTTCCAATCTGAAGATGCCAGGGAAGGACTTGACGCATACGTCAACAAACGCAAACCGGTCTTTAAAGGTAAATAGGTCAGTATCACCTGCGGTAGCGGGTGGGTATGCCAGACGAGAGACCCGCCCGCTACCGGGCGGTAGTGACCGCTGCCCCTAACTACGATGCCTTACGAAAACATCGACATCACTGAAGAATCCGGCATCGCTACGATCACGCTCAATCGTCCGGAAAAAATGAATGCCCTCGCCGGTCACATGCGCCGCGATCTCGCTGAAGCCCTCGAAGCCGCCGGTAGCGAGCGCAGCGTTCGCGTTGTCGTGATCACTGGTGTAGGCAAGGCTTTTTGCGCCGGCGGCGACGTTGCGGCCATGGCCGAACTGATCAAGCGGCATGATGCAGAGGAGTTTTCCCGTTTGCTGGGTTCTGGAAGACGGGTTGTGACCGCAATCCGCCAAATGACGAAGCCTGTCATTGCTTCCATCAACGGACCAGCAGCAGGAGCCGGCTGTAATCTCGCCCTCGCTTGCGATCTTCGCGTTGCCTCGACGACTGCCACCTTCAGCCAATCGTTTGCGAAAGTCGGCCTGCATCCGGATTGGGGCGGGACGTATTTCCTGCCGCGACTGGTCACGCCAAACAAAGCGTGCGAAATGTTTTTCCTCGGCGAAGCGATCAGCGCAGAAGAAGCCCTTCAACTGGGAATAGTTAACTTTGTGGTGGCGCCGGCCGATTTAGTGACAGAAACTCGCAAGCTGGCGGAACGTCTGAGAGACGCGCCTGCCGTTGCCCTGGGAGCGGCAAAGCAGGCGGTCTATATGAGTCAGGCGGCAGAGCTCGAGGAGATGCTTCGCTATGAGACTGAAGCGCAAATGAGATGCTTCGAATCGCAAGATGGAGCCGAGGGCGTGCGGGCTTTCGTTGAGAAAAGGCCTCCTAAATTCACCGGTCGGTAAAACTCAGCGCACGGTTACTGGGAACGCGGGCGCCCTCGCCCGCAAGGTGCGGCAC
>JALYTI010000600.1 GCA_030854375.1 Acidobacteriota bacterium
CAGGTAGTCCGCAATCCGCACTTCGCCATCTACTCTGGCTTTGGTTCTGGCCATTGACGTCCCCATCCAGTGAGAATGAATTGAGACGGGATTTTAGTCGCTTTTACACTAACTGAACAGTATTGGGTCAGATTCCAATTAATCTTTAAGCGCTCACCGGTAACTGTTTCCGTAATATGATGCGGGCGATAACGGAAATGGGAGAGGGTCGAGATGAAGCTGAAAGTGCTGGAGTTGTCGCAAGAAGATCGGGCGGGGTTGGTGAAGATCATGGAGAAGGGGCGCGATTGGCGCATGCGTCATCGAGCGCAGACGCTGCTGTATTTTGGCGACGGGTGGCGGGCCAAAGCCATCGCGACGCAGCAAAATCTGCATCTGGACACGGTGTATGACCGACGCAAGTATTGGCTGGCAGAGGGTTTCGCCTCGTTGGCGGACAAACACCGCTGCGGCGTGGCCTCGAAGGTGAGTGAGGCGCAGCGCGAACAGCTCCGAATATGGGCGACAGCGCAAGCGCTGACGGCGCGGCAGTTGGTGACGAAGCTCAAGGAAGAGTTCGATATCGTCATCCATCCCAACACGCTGGGGGTCATTCTGAAGAAAATGAAATTCGTGTGGAAGCGCACGCGGCATAGTTTAAAAAAAACGCGATGAACTGAAATTTCGCAAAGCCAAGATAGAAATCGAGGACATGCTGGCGGCGGTCGATCGTGGGGAGATTGACATGGCTTACTGTGATGAGGCTGGATTTGCGCCGGCCCATCCGAATCGCAGTGCATGGACGCCGGTGGGCCAATGTCATACGAGCGAGGCCCTGCGTGGCAAGCGCCTGAATGTCGTTGGTGCCCTGCTGTCGTCTGGCGAGTTGTTTACCGTGAAGTTGTGGGAAACGATGACGGCCGTGTTGTTTGCCGGTTTCCTGGGCCTGCTGATGGAGCACGTGGGCAAGCCCCTGGTGGTGATTCTGGACAATGCCTCGGTGCATAAGGCGAAAGACATTCAGCCGCTGCTCAATGTGCTGCAACGCCAGGGCTTGAAGTTGTACTTCCTGCCGCCCTACAGCCCGGAGTTGAACCGCATCGAAAAGTTGTGGCACAAAATGAAATACGAGTGGATGGCCTTCAAGGCGCGTGATGCCCAAACCCTCGAAGCCGATGTGGAAGAAATATTGGCCGGATTCGGGGAGAAATACAAGCTGGATTTCTGCTAAATAATTACGGAATGAATTACCGGTAAGCGCTTATCATCTACTGCGCCGACTGTGCGCATTTTATTTTCCCATCCATCGAGACCGTCCAAGACCAAGAGTCGATAACGTTCTTCAAGCGGTATTACTCTACCTTCTCGTTCCGTTTTAAGATACCCCACACGCGTACTAGCACGCTGCTGAAATACTCAATGCGCCAGCGCAGCAGTTGGCTTGAAGCAGTTTAGTTTTGCGGTTATTTTTCATATTTTGAAATTGCAGTGCTTTTTTGAGCGTTTATTGTTGGGTTAAAGCGCTCCTGCCGCCTTTTTACCCATTTACTGCCCCTGCAGACGGATTTTTCCCAAAGTGCGCATCCGCGTCAGGTTGTACGCGGCCATCGTCAGCACAAACATCTGGTCAACGCGTTCCAAGCCGCGCACCATCACCTGACGAATCCGACCCACGGTTTTGGCCCAGCCAAAGCCCTGCTCGATGAGTTTTCTCTTTTGCTGCGAGACGCCATAGCCCTCACTTTGGGCTATTGTCTCGGGCACTGCCGAGCGCCTGCCCGAGGTGTTCTGCGCCACATGCGGGGTGACGTTCACGTCCAAGCAGGCCTGGATGAACTCCTGTGCGTCATAGCCCTTGTCCGCGCCCAGCGTGACCTCGGCCTGCTCATCGCCCGCAGCCTGCCTGGCGTCATGGATCATGACCTTGGCCGCTTCGCGCTCGGCATACCCGTCTGCCGTGGTCACCACGGCGCTGGCAATCAACCCATGGCGGTTATCCATCAGGGTGTGGCCCATGAAGCGCAGCTCGCTCGCAGTCTTGCCCTTGCGGTACAACCTGGCATCGGCATCCGTGCTTGATTCGTGCGTCTCGTTGGAACGGGTCTGCCCCTTGAAACTGCCCCCGCCGCCAGGCTCATCACTGCCATCCTTGCGCACAAAACTCTTGTGGCTCGCCCAGGCCTGGATGAGCGTGCCGTCCACGCTGAAGTGTTCGCCCGAGAGCCAGCCCTGCCTGTCAGCGCTTTGCAGCACATGATTGAACAACTCGATGACCGCATCGTGCTCGATCAGGCGCTCGCGGTTCTTGGTGAAAACCGTGGGCACCCACACCGTATCAATCATGGCCAAGCCGACAAACCAGCGGTACAGCAGGTTGTACCGGGTCTGCTCCATGAGCTGGCGCTCCGACCGGATGCTATAGAACACCTGCAAGAGCATGGCGCGCAGCAGTTTCT
>JALYTI010000111.1 GCA_030854375.1 Acidobacteriota bacterium
CAACGTGGCTTTGCTCATGAGCGAAAGCGCGGATGTACCGGGATTTCCATGAAATTCTTTCAGCAAGCAACCCGAGCGACTCCGGCACGCGACCCCGAGGCTCAACAAGAGCGGGGGCAAGCCCGCCTTCCTGACCTCGAGCTCATAACAGTTAAACCTTAATTCTTGCTTGAATGGCTTTCAACGCGAAACCAGCCGAGCAAGAATGCAGTCTCTCAGGTTGGGAAGGCGGGCTTGCCCCCGCTCTTGTTGAGCGTCGGGCCGGTCGCTCGCGGTTCCGATTTAGTGACTAATCCGGGTACGGGGCGGGTCGCTACCGCTCCAGGTCGTTGAACACAACGTGACGTTCAGCGGGCTATCTGAGCGGAGCGAGCTTCAAGACGCTTCCGCGCCTCAACTGCCTCCGAGCTGCGCGGGTAACGATGAATTATTTCTTGCCACCCTTCGCCGTCGTAATGAAATCTTTTTTCCTGGGAGTTGAAGACGAAGGTGATCCCCTGGCGGTTGTAGCGATCGAGTTCGTTGAAATTCAAGAAGTAACTGAAAAGCGGAGCGCCTCCGGCATTCATCTCTTTTTCATCAAGCCGGCGCGAGGCGTCGCGCGAAAGACGACTAGAAGCATCTTCGGCAGCCTCAGCGTAAATCATGAGAACCTCGGGACGAAGCCCGGAAAGTCTAAAGTTGTTCAGGAAGATCCTGGCGCGGACAATGCGATCAAAATCCTCCGAGCCGTTAATAAGCCGCAAAAGCCTGGCGTCGTCGCCCGGGCGTGTTGGTGAGACAACAGCATCTCGCTGGATCCATCCATTTGTTCGGCTGGTAACGTTGACCCTATAAAAAACTACGCCGTCGCGATTTCTTTTTTCTCCTTTAATAGCAACGAACCCGCCTCGGCCTATTCTTCTCAATAGCTTTCCGTAAAACTCAGGAGTTGTTCTCAAGGCCGAAAGCCGTTCGTCTACTACAATACCGACTCTACCGCCCGAGGGAGGTCGCTTCTTAGCCGATGCCTTTGTCTGCGCGAGAACCAGGATGATGCAGACCATCACCGCCGGTGCGATCCTTCGCAAGAGCTGAACACTCACGGTGTCGTCTCCTGAAGAAACGAGTTTGATCAACGGTGGCTTTGCACAAAAAGTCGCCGCGCAATATCTCGGCTCTGCCGCTTTCCTTGCGGTAAGCCTACGGCTTACCGCAAAGGGACTTTTTTCATGAGGCTATGCCTCCGCGTTGGTCTCGTCGTGCGATGGCCAAGCGATTGAGGCGGAGCCTCGAACAAATACCACCGTTTTCGGTAAACCGAAGGCTTACCGCAAGGAAAGCGGCGAAGCCGCCGGGGAAACTAAACAAACATCACTGCACGACTCTGTGCAAAGGCATCAAGCGGGACTCTCGCCCCTGAAAGCCGTAGGAAACAAAACTCAAGCGGTCAGCGGAGTTTAGCGGAAGACTCGACGTCTAACTGGAGGACGAACCGAAGGCCTGGCGGAACGGCTTGTCAGATCCGGAGTTGCCAGTTTCACTCCGGTTTGCGAAGCGAGGACGCGTTGAGCAAAACATGCATGATGAAAATGGCAGATCGCCACCGCAAGCGCGTCGGCGGCGTCATAAGGTTCGGGAACACTCTTAAGCGAAAGCAGTGTCTTGACCATTTCCTGAACCTGAAACTTTTCGGCGTTGCCGTGGCCAACGACGGTTTGCTTCACAAGTCTGGGTGAGTATTCGTAAATCTCGAGGGCCGCACGCTCGGCTATAAGCATTGCCACGCCGCGCACCTGGCCTAGTTTCAAAGTTACTTTAACGTTGGTAGCCAGGAAGCCGTCCTCAATCGCACAAGCTTGCGGATTGAGACGCCGAATCAATTCCTCGAGAGCGTCGGCTATCTTTAAGAGGCGCGCTGGAAACTTCTGACCGGCGGAGGCCCGTACAGTGCCACATTCTACGAGACCATAACGACGACCATCGCCTTCAATGACGCCCCAACCCGTGGTCTCGCTGCCTGGATCGATTCCTAAGATGCGCATAAAACAGGAGTGTACACCCAGCGTTTAGGATTCAAGCCAAAAATCACTGCACTGAAGTGCGGTACTAATGAGCTTTCAATTAACCACCGGCCCACGCTTGAACGTATGAAACGCGTTCGCAGAGTGGCAGTATACTACACCGCAAAGTGACATCCCGCTCTTTTCTTTAGCTCTTAGCTTGTCGGTTTTACCAGATCTCTTGCATCAGCAAACGGGCTTGAATAATTCTCGATGAATCTCGGCGATTGCTTCAGCAGAGACTTTGGGTTGCCGGTCGTAGGTTAGAAGACCATTGATTTCCTGTTCAATATCTGTCAATGGCGTGAGGGAGTCCGGTGTGCGATTGCTTGCCGCGTGGCTGTTGCGGATCTTGAGAGTCCTCAACACGCACAGTCAAACGGTTCGCACCAGTTTTGACGTAAGGCGCAATATCAAACTGAAACGGAACGTGCCCGCCACGGTTGTGGCCCACCTCCTGGCCGTTGACCCAAACAGTAGACGCGTAATCGACCGCGCCAAAGTTTAGCAAAAGATCCTGGCCCTGCCATTCGTCGAGCACTTCAAACGTGCGGGCATACCAAACGCATTCGTGAATGCTTTTATCGTTGATACCGGAAAGTTCCGTCTGGTAGGCGAAGGGGACAATGATTCTGAGCGGTAGTTGCCGTCCGTCATGCCACCCCAGGCGCAGGCCCTCGTTGTGGTCGTCAAAAGCAAATTCCCATTCGCCATTCAAATTCAACCATAAGTCGCGAACAAATTGAGGCCGAGGGTATTCGGGTCTTGGTATGTGTATCGGTTCAGCCACCATCATTCAAATAGTTTCTTTCTAGAGTCTTCAGTAAAAGGGTTATTCTTCGATGCTGGCGGCTGTAACTTCGCTTACGCCATCACCGGCTTCGACGACATAGATAGTGGGAGTTATTGCAGTTTTGCGTTCATAAGAGTGACCCACATGCTGACTAAAGCTCTTTACCACTTCGCGACGAACCAAATTCACCGTGCAGCCGCCGAATCCACCGCCAGTCATTCGTGCTCCGGCAACTCCTTCATGCGTCATAGCAAGCTCAACCATTACGTCCAATTCACTGCAGCTGACCTGGTAGTCATCGCGTAGCGATCTGTGCGAGCGAAGCATAAGACTACCAAACCGCTTCGTATTACCTTCGCTCAACGCTTCGGCAGCGCGCAAAGTGCGTTCATTTTCTGAGACCACATGCCGGCACCGACGGAAGAGAGGCTCCGGCAACAGATCCTCATATTTTTCAAGATCGGACGGGGTCACGTCCCGCAGCGCGCGGATTGTGGGAATCTTTTCGCGCAACAGCGCGACCGCTCGCTCGCACTCCAGGCGTCTCTCGTTATATGCGGAACTAGCCAGCTCGTGTTTCACATTGGTGTTGCAGACAACTACGGCGTGATCCGGAATGTTTAGCGTGATGGGCGTGATCTGGAATGACCTGCAATCTATCAACAGTGCGTGATTCTTTTGACCAAATGCGACGGTTAGTTGATCCATGATGCCGCATTTGGTCCCTGCATAAATGTGCTCCGCCCTTTGCCCGGCCAATGCCAGTTGCGCTAAATCAACCTCGCACTCCGCCAAACACAAAAGCGCCAGTCCGACTGAGATTTCAAGCGCAGCGGATGATGACAGTCCCGCACCAATCGGGACCTCAGAAGAAATCGCCAGGTCCGCGCCGGCAATTTCGTTTCCAGCATCCTGAAGCACGCGGCAAACGCCTTCAACATAGTCAACCCAACTTCTCGATCGAATGGTTTTCTTATCGTCGAGAGAAAATGTGGCCTCGTCCCCGAGATCTAAAGATCGCACGTGCACGCGAGCGTCGTCTCTACGGGCGCTGGCGACGAATGTTCGCCGGTCGATAGCCATCGGCAAGACAAAGCCCTCATTGTAGTCGGTGTGTTCGCCGATCAGGTTGACGCGCCCCGGAGCCGAAAAGACCCGAGCGGGCTTTCCATAAAGTTCCTCGAAGGCTCGTCGAAACGCAGCGATGTCAACCGCTTCTACCATGGTTAGCCGTTGTCAGCCGCTAGCCACGTGACCGGCTCCACATGCGAGCGCAATTCGGTAGCCTTCTCTTCAGGCAGGCTATCGTTGATGAACATGCCCGCGCCCGTTTCACTGCCGGCGAGATATTTCAACTTGTTTGCGGTCCGCAGTGGAGGATAAAACTCGATATGGAAATGGTAGTAATGATAAGGCTGTCCATCAACGGGGCGTTGATGCAGCACCATCATGTAGGGGAAGGAAATATCAAATAGCTTATCAAACGCAACCAAAACTGTTTTGAGCATTGCTGCCAGGTCTTTTTGCTCGTCCGTCGACATGTCGTCGAGCGCCTGGTAGTGTCGCTTCGAATAGAGGTGAGTTTCATAAGGCCAGCGCGCAAAAAACGGAATCGCGGCGATGAAAGAATTGTTTTGTGCGACAATTCTCTTTGATTCGCGCAGCTCTTCTGAAACAACATCACAATAGAGGCATCTCCCTGCGCGTTGATGATGTGCTTTCGCTTGCTCCAACTCGCGAGCGATGCGCGGAGGGATAAAGGGATACGCGTAAATCTGACCGTGTGGATGATGCAGCGTTACGCCAATCGCCTCACCTTTATTTTCAAAGATAAAAACGTACTTGACGAATTCCAGCGCTCCGAGCTCGCGAAAGCGATCCGTCCAGACACGCACCAATTTGTAAATCTGTTCAACTGGTTCCCGGGCTAACGACGAAGTATGGTTAGCACTATATAAAACGACTTCGCAGACACCCTGTGCCGGCCTAACCGGATAGAGCTCTGAACCCGCGACTGCAGGAGGTTCCGGGACCGGTTTCAGGCTGGGAAAACGGTTCTCAAAAACGGCGATGTCGTAATCGCTTTCGGGAACCTCAGTGGGAAAGCCGCCTTCCTGCGTCGGACAAAGTGGACAGAAATTATCGGGTGGCAGGAAGGTGCGGTCCTGCCGGTGCGTCGCAGTGGCAACCCATTCGCCCAACAATGGATTCCAGCGCAGCTCAGACACTCAGTTTTCCTGATCGCGTTGACTGCGATATTTGTTCTTTCGATTTAGGTGACGAAACTGGAGTATTCTGCGGGACAAATGTGTAGAAGATCATATAACGGCCGTCTGCAAGAGTAATCCGCCGGCGTATCATTAAACTCTCAGAAGGCTCTTTCATTCGAGCACGTCGTCCGCATCGGCCGAAGTTACAGGCCTAATGGCGTGAAATCGTCCGATGCTGTTCGGCCTGTATCTGACAGGTCTTCCATACTCCAGGCAGTAAGTTGTCCCTGAAACAAAAGCCTTGCTGCTTCATTCAAATCATAATGAATCTGATCGAAGGATAGCACGCCAGTCGCTACGCCACTCCCTGCAAGATGCTCGGCTCTTGAGCCGGCACTGTTCTGAGAACTGCGAGCCCGCAGATTATATAAGCCAGGTGTTCTACTGGGATACAAGACTGTGTAGACATTTTTCATTTGCCGTTTACTCTTAGCCAGCGTGGTCCCGGAAATCCAATTGTCCAATCCACTTCGAATGCCATGGACCGGTTTTCCTATCCTCTCGCTAATGCCTCTCGTCGCTCACGCTTGATGGCATGTGCTTCGGATTCGCGCAACCATCCTGCTAGGTTCTGAACTGGATTAGGCGGGGTATTCGATTGCTGAATGTTTTGTTGTGAGCAGGCTATAGAAAGGAGCACTAACAGGCTGGCGCCTGCGAGCAGTGAAACCCACCTATAAACCCCTTCCCTGGTTCGCACCTTCCGCCACCCCCCGATAGCGGTAGTTTTGGGCTACTAACGTCGCCCTAAGCTGACTGGAGCGAGTTTGATCTTGATCGTGCCTATTTTCGGCTGCACTAATTAACCCATTCTTAACTTCGGCGCAAGAGAAAAGTTTCTAACTGGGCGAGGGTGGAGTTGTAGCCGACCTTGATGAAGCCTGGCCCGTGGGAAAAAGGTCTTCCAGAGCTTTACTAGCCAGCGATTGCCATTCGTCGCGTCTCAACGCCCAATCAAAGTTTTCGTAATGCAGTTTGCCTCTTTGCGGCGGCGCGCTGAAGTCATACGTTGATGGCTGACGAAATTTTTCTGGTCCAATTGGAGACACGTCAAGGCTTTCTCGCTGCGTTTGGAAACATGCAAACATTCGTTGCTTCAGTTGTTGCGCTGTTTCATCCAGCAACAAGGTCGTCGTGTGCCCCCCTGAGCCAGGCAAAAATTCCGGGACTCTCGCTTTGAAGTCAGTGCTCGGGTGCAGCGCCATCTCGAATAATACCGGCGGCTTAAAGCCGTTCTGCGTCATCAGGCGCAGTGCTGCGTGGGTTGCAAACGCGGTCGCGTCGTGGTCCGGGTGACCACCTTCATAAGGATGAGTCACGACAATGTCAGCAGAAGACTGCTGGAGAAATGCGGTTATTCTTTTTGTTAGATCGGCCAGGTATTGAGGCGCACAGTGGTCCGTGACTTCGAACTCTACTACCCGGTCCTCAGCCACATTCGCCAGGGCCAGGGCCGCAAGACACTCTTGTTTGCGTGCTCGAGCATATTCCGAACGCTCTCCAAAGCCGGCAGCTTTGGCGTCCTCCATGTCACAAGGAGCGCCATCAGTCACGTGAAGAACAGTGACGTCCGCCAACTTAGAAATTAGACAACCGGCACCCACAACTTCATCGGCCGGGTGTGCAACAATCACGGAACACCGCAACGTTGGGTCTAATTCGCCTGTGCCGAAAAGCTTGGCGTGTGCCGAATGTGCTTTTCTCCGGCGCGTTCGTGTAAAAGGCTGAGACATCAGCGGCCCTGCTCTTTCGCGGTTTCGCATCGCCAACTGCACTTCGTCCCTGTGCGCGCCTCGCACGGAATCGAGACAGGCCTGTTTACGTCCGATACGAATTGCAGTCCCG
>JALYTI010000601.1 GCA_030854375.1 Acidobacteriota bacterium
TATGAAATAAAGGCCGGGAACGGTTTTGACTTCCATGGTTTGCGAAGAGAGTTCGTCGGTTGAGATTCCCCCTGCGGTAACTTCCGCCTTTTTGTAGCCTTCAGTTCCCGCTGGAATGATTTCCCAGTGATTGAGTTTCTCAGCAATCTTCGATACATCGCCGGGCGTATAACGCTTAAGAGGGTGCGATGGAAAGTTGAGCGCACACCATGCATGGGCAAAGCGTCGCGGAAGAAACTGGCTCAAGAAGTTCGCCAGTTCGATTTCCTTATTTTCCTGTTCGCGCAAAAGCTCCAGCACGTTGTGATCGGGCATCAGGTTGATCGTTAGGGCTAGCCCCGGCATCCAGTACAACGAAACCTGCAGGATCGCCGGTCCGCTCAAGCCGCGATGTGTAACAAGAATGTTTTCGCGAAACTCCTCGCCTCTGCAACCCACAGATGCATCGATAGAGACTCCACTTAAAGTTGATAGTGTGCGCTGCGCTTCAGTTCCGAGCGTAAACGGAACGAGCGCCGGATAAGGCTGCTCAATTGTAAGCCCAAACTGGCGAGCCAGGCGGTAGCCGAAGTCGGTAGCTCCGAGAGGCGGAATCGATAATCCTCCAGTCGCAACTACGAGCGATTGCGAAACAAACGTTCCGTTATTCGTTTCAACTTCGAACCGATCATTCTTCGTAACGTTACGGACAATCGACTGAGAATGGATCTCAACTCCGGCGTTCGTGCATTCAGTTAACAGCATTTCAATGATGCTGAGTGAACTACCATCGCAGAAAAGTTGCCCAAGCTTTTTTTCATGATAGGCGATGCCATGTTTCTCAACGAGCGAGATGAAATCGGAGGGTGTGTAACGAGCGAGCGCTGACTTACAGAAGTGTGGGTTCTTAGAGATGAAATTGTCGGCGCTGGTATGCAAGTTCGTAAAATTGCAACGGCCGCCTCCGGAAATCGCAATCTTCTTACCAACGCGCTCAGCGTGTTCGAGCACCGCGACCTTACGGCCGCGTTTTCCGGCCTCGATCGCGCACAAGAGACCTGCCGCACCTGCGCCGATTACGACAACATCTTTCTCTAGCACGCGCAAAGCCTAGCCGATTTGTAACTAAATCAGAACCGCGAGCGGTAGCGACCGGCCCGAGACTCAATGTCCGATTAGTCACTAAATCAGAACCGCGAGCGGTAGCGACCGGCCCGAGACTCAATGTCCGATTAGTCACTAAATCAGAACCGCGAGCGGTAGCGACAGGTTAGCAGTTTCCTTAGGACTCCTCAGTCAACCTGCTTGCTCAGAATCTTGCAAAGCTCAAGAAAATGCGAAACTCCGGGAACTGGTGAAATCCGAATTTAATTAGGGTAGGGTGGCGTTCCGTATGGTTAATACTGTTGAATTCCATGATGCTCCGTTGGCATACCTTATTACTTTCCGAGGACGCGGAACTTGGCTCCACGGTGACAAACGGGGATCCGTTGATCGTCTCCATAACCGGTATGGTAGCCCGCGACTACCACCTAACGAAAAACGCCGAAAGCTCAACCTCGCTAGGCTGAAGGGGCCTAGCGTTAGATTCACTTCAGACCAGAGAGCGGCCGTTGAAGCAGGCATTCGCGAAACTTGTCAAATTCGCAATTGGGAGTTGTGGGCGATGAACGTAAGGAGCAACCATGTTCATACCGTGGTGTCAGCGCAGTGCAAGCCAGAAAGGATACTCAACGCCTTCAAAGCAAACGCAACCAGGACAATGAGAGAAGCGGGCTGTTGGAATTATAGCGAAAGTCCTTGGGCGGAACGAGGCAGCAAGAAGCGTTTATGGACGGACCAAGACGTCGTTGATGCGGTAACGTATGTAGAGTACGACCAAGGTGAACCCCTGCCTTGAAGGTGTCATCACATCGAATTAAGCACCTAACAGCCGGGCACCGACCGGCTCAATATTCAACCCCCGATTAACAACCAAATCAGAACCGCGAGCGGTAGCGACCGGCCCGAGGCTCAGTACCCGATTAATCACAAAATCAGAACCGCGAGCGGTAGCGACCGGCCCGAGACTCAACAACCACGATTAGCTTTATCATGATCGACGGGAGGCGCGCTTCGAACAGGCGCGGATCCAAGCGCGGCTGGCTACCCGTTGGCCGAGTCGTGAGCGTTGGGCCGGTCGCTACCGCTCGCGGTTCTGATTTTGTGATTCATCAGGTGTCAATCCTGCCGCAGTTCTGATCGTGATCTAACTTTAGTGGAAGGAACAATGAAAAAGGCAGCGAACCTGATCGTTCGCTGCCTTCTCATTTTTCCACAGTTCTCGGGGATTACACCGCCACCAGCGTCCCGCCCCTATTTCACGCCGTCCGGCTTCGGCGCGTTGTAAAACTGGCGAGCCTGAATAACGTATTCCTTATCGTCGTAAACGCCATCGCCATTCACGTCCACGC
>JALYTI010000112.1 GCA_030854375.1 Acidobacteriota bacterium
TTACAGAAATGCGGAGCATGGCTCTGCTACAAAAAGCTCTACGCGGACCAGAAGCCATTCCCGCTAAACAAGCTCTGCGCATGGCGACGATGAATGGAGCTGAAGCCCTGGGACTGGAAAAGGAAATTGGCAGTTTGGAAACGGGTAAGCGAGCAGACGTAGCGGTTGTTGATCTAAATTCTCTCCACGCGATCCCGTCAACAAACCTTGTTTCCGCGTTGGTGTATTCAGCTCAGGCAGCTGACGTTCGCAGCGTTGTGATAGACGGCCAGATCTTAATGGAAGATGGAGAGTTGCTTACGATCGATCAGAGAGCTGTTTATGCCGAGGCGGCGCGAGAGAGCACCCAATTGATTAAGCGTGCTGGAATTGGAGGCTGAAATCTTGTAGGAACCACCAGATACTTATGCCGAGAGTTGGAAAAGAAGCACCTCTAAAAAAGGCTGTGCCAGCTCGAAGGTAGCGACTGCGGGGGGCGCGATCGGCGGCCGAGCTGGCACTGGCGGGCACTATCAACTTTGAATCGGATGTCGTTTTTCAACTGGACTGACGTTTGGGCGCCAACCCCATCCTCAACGGCAGCGATTATACACCTACCCCAGAATCAGTCAACGACTTTTTGTGACTAATCTGACAAATAAAGCTTTTGGCAGTAAGTTGACAGTTCTTTTCGTAAGTCCATATACTACGCGGTCTTTCAAACCCGACAGGCCAGGTAGCTCAGTTGGTAGAGCGCGGCCCTGAAAAGGCCGGCGTCGGCGGTTCGATTCCGTCCCTGGCCACCAAAATCCACTAAATAATGAACAGAAAGACGGGGGATCTGAAGGAGCTTCAGTTGTTTGCCATCGTTTAGAAAGCGGACTTGTCCGCCTCGTGCGGCGGGGCACAAGTGCCCTATCTAAACGGTGCTGGAGGCTTTGAACCCGCGGAGAAACCTCGCAGCAAATTGTTTTGCTTTCTTTGGCCCTACTATCGCCGCCAGTAGTGTTTAATTCTTTCCTCCAGCAGAGGAAAGGGGACGTAATCTGCAGTTCGGCCGGCGCCGCGAAGTTCTTCGACCATTCGCATGGCTCCATCAGCATTTCTCGTATGGACGAGGACGGTCGAGGCCGCCTGAAGCTCAGGGTGTGAAGCAAGCCATGAAGCTATAGCGTAGCCAGTGCGAGTATCGTCATGGCTGGACGCGTTGTAGTGTTCCGGGTGAAGATCATGATCCAAAAAGATGGCATCGTAAGAATTTACGCTCAGTAGTTGCTTTGCCTGCTTTACGTTATCAGCGACATCGACAAAATCGCCTTTGAAACGCGCCGAAAACCATCGATGCCTTCTCTTGTCGTCGTCTAAGAGAAAAACTCGAATCGGATGCCGCTCAGCATTTACCTTGCTGAACCCAAGTTTACTTAACAATGAATGTAACAAACCCATTTCAGTCCTGCTGAATCCTTCGTTCATCTAACAATAGTCCACTCTCCCGAAATTTGAAAACGGTGCTGCAGAAAGATGCAGGAAATACGAACCGAGTTTGCTGACTTGCTCAGTTCGGCGTCTGAATCGGAAAACTCTTGCCCCACCGATAGAATCAACTTGAATTAACACCTTAAAAGAGGTCGCATTGATGGCCGTCGCTTATCGCGATGCTATAATCCCGTCTCGATCGATCACCGAATAACCGCCGGTACTGAATGTCGCCTGATAATTCCGACAACAAGGTCATACGAATAGTGAATAGTGTTACCCAACCTACGGACTCGCAAGCGACTGAAAGTTCCGCGGAAATTCCGGAGAGCGGTGTCTGTCAATACTGCTTTGGTACCGGGACGAAACTCGAACCCGGCAAGGGAGCGGTAATCTGCGACTGCCGGCGCTCGAATAGCGGCGTGAAGTCGCTGGAGGCGGCACGCATTCCGCCGCGTTTTCGAGAATGCTCCTTTCATAACTATTATCCGAAAAATGATTCACAGTATTTCGCCCACAGCTTTGCCAGCAGGTTGGTTGATGAGTACCCGGCAGTTGAAACCGGATTGTTGTTTATGGGAACCGTCGGTGTGGGAAAAACTCATCTTGCGATCGCTGTGCTAAAAGAATTAATCGCGAAGAAGGGCGTGAGCTGCCTGTTTTACGAATCAGGCTCGCTGCTCAAAGCGATTCAGGATTCCTACAACCCAATTTCGCAAACGTCCGAGATGCGGGTGCTCGCTCCGGTTTATCAAGCTGAGGTGTTGGTTCTCGACGAACTAGGCGCCACCGTGCCCACGAATTGGGTGCGCGACACGATGTATCAGATCATTAACACGCGTTATAACAACAAGAAGCTTACGATCTTCACGACAAACTATCTTGATGAGGCGCGTGCCGGCACAGAAGAAGACTCTGATGCGGGTGATGCAAAACGCAAAAGCAGAAGATTTACTTCTGAACGTATTCAAGAGATGACCACGCTTGAAGAACGCATCGGTACGCCCTTACGCAGTCGCTTATATGAGATGTGCAAGAAGGTGATGATCGAAGGTGAAGACTATCGCAAGCGCCTGGAGCAGCGACGCTTTGATTCAACGATAGCCTAGCAGGATCTCTCCCTCAGTCGTTCAGTACCCCTCATTTCACGGAAAGCAACGGCAGGTTCTCTATGTTGCTTACACCGGACATTTGAGAGAGACTAATGTCTCGAGGTTGCATATGCACACTGCCAATATTCCGACGATGGGGGAGCGAATTTTCTTGTTATGGAAATTTCTTCAGTTGGAAATCAGAGCGACGACGCGCGGCATAAAAGGTAGATTAACGACCTTCGCATAAATGTTGTGAAAGAACTGGGTCAAAAAATGCGAATGTCTGATAGCAGTTACAATGAGGCGTCAGAGACGCACCCGATGAGTACGGCTTCTCCTGAAATTCAAGACCTGGCCCGGCGATTACTCGCTTTCGAGGCGGCGGACAAGAACTTGTCCGATGCACGCGCAGAGGTCGCGGTGCAGGTCATTGAGGAATTGCGTATGCACCTCATCAGGCTCGCGGGAGTTGATGGCTTTCGATCTCTTTTATCCCGGGCTTTGACACTGGCAAAGGCGGAAGTCCCTTCACTAAATACGGTGAAGGTACTCGCGGACGGATCTTTGGAGGCTTTTGATGGAATTGAGCAGAGCCAGGAGGCGGGGGCGGCAGGGCAGGCCGGAACAGTTCTCGTGGCCCACTTGCTGGAACTGCTGGTGACCTTCATTGGCGCACCTCTAACTCTGCGCCTGGTGAGTGACAAGTGGCCGGATGCGTCCATGGACAAAGCGGATCTGAGAACTGAGGAAAAAAGATGAGCGTGGAAAAAAAGGTAAGTATTCGGACTCTTCCAACCGGCGTGTCGGGTCTGGATGAGATTTTGGGCGGTGGCCTACCTGAGTTTTCTTTTAACATCATCGCGGGCGCTCCCGGCGGCGGGAAGACCACGCTAGCCCATCAAATCATGTTCGCCAGTGCCACGCCGCAGCGTCCTGCGCTTTATTTCACCGTGCTGGGCGAACCGGCCATCAAAATGCTGCGGTATCAGCAGCAGTTTGGATTTTTCGACCAGACCAAGTTGAATACCTCGGTTCGCTTCATTAACCTCAGCCAGGTTGTACTCGATCACGACCTGAACGCCGTGCTGGAGGCGATTGTCAAAGAGGTTGAGGCAACAAGTCCCGGCATCGTCGTGGTGGACTCTTTTCGCACCGTGGTGCGGAAGGCACAGTCCGGCGGAAGTGACGTGGAACTTCAGGGGTTCATCCAGCGGTTAGCCCTGAACCTGACGAGTTGGCAGGCGACCACGTTTCTGATCGGAGAATACGACGAGGGCGAGATTCGTGATAACCCCGTCTTCACCGTCGCCGACGGACTCTTCTGGCTTTCCCAGCAGGTGGAGCGGAACTCAATTGTGCGAAAGTTGCAAATCAAAAAGTCGCGAGGGCAAGCTTCGGTGCCGGGGCTGCACACCTTTCGCATCACCGACGCCGGGCTCCAAACCTTCCCGCGCACTCTCGGTCTCAACGACAAAGAAGGGAAACCCCGAGGGCGTCGGCGACTTTCGAGCGGCATCCCCGAACTGGACCAGATGATGGGCGGGGGCATTCCCGAAGGGGACAGCCTGTTGGTGGCTGGCTCGTCGGGGACGGGGAAGTCGCTGATGGGTACTAAGTTCATCGTCGAGGGTATCAGGCAGGGGGAGCCGGGGATCGTGGCGATGTTCGAGGAACGGCCAGGGGAATACGCGGATAGGGCTGCCAGCTTTGGTCTCGATCTGGTCACGCCGCAGAAGGAGGGCACACTCAAACTCCTCTACATCCGCCCCCTCGACCTTTCGGTGGATGAGACGGTGCGTGAAATCATCGATGCGGTGAAGGAGATGGGCGTTAAACGGCTGGTGATAGATTCGCTGGCCGGGTTTGAGATGGCGCTGGCTCCCGGCTTCCGCACCGACTTCCGGGAATCGCTGTACCGGATGATCGGCGCACTCACGAGGACCGGCGTGACGATCCTCAGCACCGTTGAAGTGCAGGAGACCTTTACCGGGTTCACCCTCAGTTCCTACGCGATCTCGTTCCTCAGCGACGATATCCTCCGCCTGCGGTTCGTCTCGATCAACGGCCAGCTCCGCAAGATGATGGTCGTCATCAAGATGCGGCGCAGCGCACACAGCATCGACCTGCGCGAATTCGAAATCACTTCCGAGGGCATTGTCATCGGCGAGCGATTAAGCGGCTATCGCGGCCTGACCACCGGGGTGCCCGGGCCGTGGGAGGCTGAGCCGGGGGAAATCCGTGAGTCAGCGGACGAACCCGAAAGTAATCAGTAGGAGTGCCGTATGCGTGTGAAACGAAGATCAGACATGGGAGACGCGGCTTTCGACCTTGTGCGCCTCTGCAGGTACTTTTCCGAACTCTCACCGCAGCCCATGGTTGCCGTTGAGGGAACGACGCACATCGTGCGTCACCTCAATGCCGCGTTCGCGCGCCTTGTCGGGAAGGAGGTCTCGGAACTGGTCGGACGCCCCTTCGCCGAGGCCGTGCCGGAAGGGGAGAAAAATAGATGTCTCTCGCTTTTCGACCGCGTGTATCGCACGGGAAGGCCGGAGATTATCGTCGAGCAGGAGCACTGCCAAACGCCACCCGTTTACTGGTCCTATTCCGTGTGGGCAGTCCTCGGGGTGGACGAGCGCCCCGTCGGGGTCATAATCCAGGTGACCGATGCAACAGAGAGTGCGATCTTCCGGAGACAAGTGACCGGGATGAACGAACAGCTTCTCCTCTCTGCAACCAGGCAACATGAGCTGACGGAAACCGCGGAGAGAGCGAATCATCTTAAAGATGAATTTCTCGCTACGCTGTCGCATGAACTTCGCACCCCGTTGACTGCGATTGTCGGGTGGGCGCAGATGCTAGGAAACCCTAAGCTCGACGCGGCTGATTCCCTACGCGCGATCGAAGTCATCCGTCGTAATGCACGCATGCAAGTGCAGATGGTTGAAGATCTGCTCGATGTCTCGCGCATCATCACCGGCAAGTTGCGCTTGAGCGTGCAACCCGTTGACCTCGGGACCATCATCATCGCGGCGGTTGACGGCCTGCGCCCGGCCGCGGAAGCCAAGGCAATAAGTTTACAGCTGCAACTCGATTCTCCTGCGGGCCAAGTCTCGGGTGACCCTGATCGGCTGCAACAGGTAGTGTGGAATCTCGTCTCGAATGCCATCAAGTTCACGCCCAAAGACGGGCGCGTTAGTATTATTCTGCAACGCATCGAATCACATGTCGAAGTTACAGTGAGCGACACGGGCCTCGGCATCGCGTCGGAGTTTCTGCCCCACGTTTTCGACCGCTTCCGGCAAGCCGATTCGACGACCACGCGTGCATTCGGCGGGTTAGGCCTAGGTTTAGCTATTGTTCGTCAACTGGTTGAATTGCATGGCGGGACGGTACGCGTGGACAGCGAGGGGCAAGGTCTTGGCTCAACTTTCACTGTCAGTCTGCCCTTGATGGCTGTGCGCAGTAAAGTAAGCTCAACCGGCAGCACGCAGCAACAGGACTTTAACCTGGCTGAGTTCGATTGCCCGGCAGAGCTCAATGGCTTACGTGTACTGGTCGTTGACGACGAAGAGGACTCGTGTGAGATGCTGCAATTCATACTTGAGGCCTGCGGGTCGCAGGTGAAGACGACAAGATCGGCAGTCGCCGCCCTGGAAGCAATGGCGGAAGAAGCGTTCGATGTTTTAATTAGCGACATCGGGATGCCGAATGAAGATGGCTATTCTCTTATTGCTAAAGTGCGCGCTCTGACCAAAGAGCGAGGAGGCGAGGTTCCGGCGGCGGCACTGACAGCTTACGCGGGCGAAGAGGATCGTATCCGTGTGCTCCGGTCAGGGTTCCAAATACATGTGCCGAAACCGATTGGACCAAGCGAGTTGGTCGCCGTAGTCGCCAACCTCGCCCGGCGCACGGGCTAAGAATAGGTATCTGTCCGGAGATCGAATTCTAATCCTGAAATGTGAGTTGCCTTATCGACCGTAATTTATCGTACGCGGCAGCGCAGCTTTTGAGCCGCATCTGTCCGACAGATTCTCGACATTTGAAGTTAGCTTCAGCATGCCCAAAAACACTGACATCCAAAAATTCTAATCATCGGATCTGGTCCAATAGGTATTGGACAGGCGTGTGGGTTTGACTATTCCGGGACGCAAGCATGCAAGGCCCCTGCGCCAGGAGGGTTGAGGTTGTGCTGGTAAATTCGAATCCAGCGACCATTATGACTGACCCGGAACCGCTGACATTACCTACATAGAGCCGATTACGGTTGAAGCAGTCAGCGCGATAATTCGCAAGGAACGGCCAGATGCATTGCTCCCGACCGTCTGTGGACAGACTGCTTTAAACCTGGCGATGGCGCTCGATGATTCCGGAATTCTGCGGGAGCGGCGTGAAGTCG
>JALYTI010000602.1 GCA_030854375.1 Acidobacteriota bacterium
CTGGTCCATATCAGCTATGCGGCGACCTATAGCCATCGCTATCTCGTCCTCTTGCAACATACCGCGAAAATCCCACGAGTCGCTGTATTCGTCTGAAGGTTGATGGTAGTGCGCCGTGTTGTAGGCTTTGAACTGTTCCTCGCCCCAGCCCTTTGGCTTGCCCACATAATCGTCACCTTCCTTCAAGCTGATGGAAGGAACTCCAACTTTTGCAAAGGGAAAGTGATCTGAACGATAGAACGATCCCTGCTCCGGACGCGCGTCTGGTGAGACACGCATCCCGCGCTCACGTGCTACCGCTTCAACGACGGCCTTTAGCGTGGATCGTTCGGCGCCTAGTGGTACGAAATCGTTCGTCGTTCCCAGGACATTCATTGAATCGAGGTTAACGTTCGCAGCAGTCTTTTCTACCGGCACGAGTGGATGCTTTGAATACCAATCAGCCCCAAGCAACCCCTGCTCCTCGGCTGTCGGGAATAAGAAGAGGCTGGAACGCCGCGGGCGCTGTGCGGCCGGCAGTTTTGTTAACGCCTCGGCGATAGCGAGAACCGAAGCCACGCCTGAAGCATTATCGACAGCGCCGTTATAGATGGTGTCACCAGTTTTGTCTGGCGCACCGACTCCCAGATGGTCCCAGTGTGCTGAATAGACTACATACTCATCGCGCAGTTTCGGATCGCGGCCAGGAAGCACGCCCACGACGTTAGGAGCCTGCACACGTTTCACTTCGCTTTTCAGATTCATCTTGCCTTTAAGGTTGAGTGGAACAGGTTTGAAGTCGCGCGATGCTGCCTTCGTGCGCAGGTCGGCAAGCTCCTGACCGGCGAGTTTCACCAGTCGCTGCGCAGATTCATCAGTCATCCACGAACGAAAATTCAAGAATGGAGTCGCATCGCCTGCGCTACGAGCAATATCGAAGCGCCATGATCCATTGGAAGTGCGCACGACACTCCATGGATAACCAGCCGACTGGTCTGTATGCAGCAGTATCACGCCGGCAGCTCCGCGACGAGCTGCCTCCTCATACTTGTAAGTCCAGCGGCCGTAATAGGTGAGTGCTTTTCCGCCAAAGAGATTTGGTTCTGCTGTGGTTGCCGGCGGATCGTTTACCAGCATCACCAGAATCTTCCCGCGATAATCCGACGGCTCGCCTTTGTAATCGTTCCAGCGTTGCTCAGGCGCGTTTATGCCGTAGCCCACGAAAACCATATCGGCGTCGACATCAACCTGATCAGTTTGAGCGCCCGTGAATGCAACGAACTCATCGGCGAACTTGAAAGTCTCTTTACCGTTCCGGCCTGAGATGGTTAGTTTGGTATTCGGATCGGCCTTGACACCGACCAGTGATACCGGTTGAAAGAAGCTTCCCTGCGCACCAGCGCCTTTGAGCCCCAACGCCTCCATCTGCGCCGCGATATAATTGGCTGCTATCTCGCCGCCTCGCGCGCCTGTGCCACGACCTTCCAATAAGTCGCTCGAGAGAAACTTGATATGCGCGCGAACCGCATCTTCATCGAGGGGAGTAGTGACTGGCCGTCGCTGCTGTGAAAATGCAGTTACGGCTATAGCCACCATCAGAGCCCCCACTATGGTGATTTGCAATTCAATCGCTGACTTACGTCGCATCTTTATCTCCTCACTCTTTTCCGGTAATTAGGGCCATCGCTTCGGCCCGCGTACGCGGATCGGTTCGAAAACCGCCGAGCACGGCGGAAGTAATCGTTTTTGCGTCAGCTTTCCTTACGCCTCTAAGGGTCATACACGTGTGAGCGGCTTCAATGACAACCATCACACCGATGGGCTTGAGACCTTCGAAAAGCGTATTTGCAATATCTGTGGTTAGACGCTCCTGAAGTTGCAGCCGACGGGAGAACGTCTCGGCCAGACGTGCCAATTTCGATATCCCCACGATGCGCCCTTCCTTAGGGATGTAGGCGATGTGACACTTCCCTACAAATGGAGCGAGGTGATGTTCACACATTGAGGCGATGCTAATGTCTTTAACGATGACCATCTCGTCGTGTTTGTCTCCAGGCAATGGGACAACATGCTGTTTCGCGTCTTCCCGCATTCCCGATGTCAACTCGGCAAACATTTCCGCCACTCGTCTCGGGGTTTCCTTTAAGCCCGCACGCTCAGGGTCTTCGCCCAGGCCTTCGAGAATCATGCGCACCCCTTGCGCGATAAGCTCCAGGTCAACCGGAGGCACCTCGCTCTCCGCTGACTTTTGATTTCGCTGCTCTTCAGAAAACTTCGTGGCCATCTAAATCCTTTTCGCCGCCTTCAATACCCTCAAGCTGGAGCCTTAGTCAAACAGCGGGGGCAAGCCCGCCTTCCCAACCTGAGAGATCATCCAAGTCGTTCAGTGATCTTGCGTTGGAAGTCGTTCAACAGATGATATTAATTCAACCCTGGTAAGCTCATGGT
>JALYTI010000603.1 GCA_030854375.1 Acidobacteriota bacterium
GAATTGAATTTAAGAAGGTTTGCGACAGGTCGCAACCGACCAAAGCGGTGACAGGTCACCGCACTCCAAAAAGTGCATGGCTCGCTGGCTACCACGCTCACGATCGCGCGGCAGATTCTCTTCCTTTTTTAGTCAGCGAATAGAAATCATTGCCCTCTTCCTGAAGTAACCCGTCCTTAACCAGTCGCTCCACTGCATCGAAAACCGCGGTGCGCGCTTCCGGATCGTTCTCTCCTGCCTCAAATAGCGTGTGCAGATCGAGCTTCTCTTTTCCCCAATGCTCAAAACTTCCCAGCACGCGTTTTTCAATTTCATTCACAGGAGGGTCAACTCAGAAACAGATGTATCACTGCGGCTTCTGCTTCATATTTGCAACCATTGATCTTACATCGGCAGGAACGGCTCGACCTTTGGCATCCAGCAATGGTGGGGCGCCCCCGGCAAGCTGCGGCGTATTTGGAATGGCCTTCTTCCTAAAAGGAATCGACAACTTCCCTTCATCTTTCAAGTAGAGCAACGGATTGGCGGCAAACATGAGCGCCATTACCAGGCAAACCATGGTGACAAATAGATTGTCGGTGGTTAGAAAACTTCCCGACAATAGCGCATTCAAAATCGCCAGCCCAATAAAGACGATTGCGGCTACGATGCAGATAAGATTGAGTAGCCTGGCTTCGCTTTTCATCGCTTTTCGTGCGCCAATTTCGATCTCGGCTCCCATCACATCAAACGCGCCTTAAGTGGTAAAACCGGATGCCGGCCAAGCAAGCCTCCGGGCATTAATGCTTCGCTTTGCCCACGGGCTTTGGGCGCTCCGACATCTCTTCGTAACCGCATCTTTCGCATTGCCATATGGGAAACGCTCCGGCTGGATCGGCGGTGCTTTGATAAACAGCTCGATCCGAGGGAATGATTTTTCCTTCGCAACGCGGGCAGACTCGACCGCGTGTGGTGCGCTTTTCCACATCAATGCGTAAAAGATTTTCCTCAGCCATAACCAAAACGCTGACCTGCGTTCGTCAGTGGACACTGCTGCCTTCGCTCAGTCAGGGTCCGCGTTACCAGACTCGTGATTTTTCTCAGCCCCATCTTCGCCATCAGACCTTCGATACCGTTTCAGCACTATGAAGATCGAGCAGAATATCGTCACCGGGGGCAACAAGAGAACCAGCACGCCTATGTTGAAGTTTCTAATGAAGAACGCATTGTTCGAGCCGCCCAGTGCCGCCCTGCACATCGAGCATTGTCCAAACACACTTGTGCTGAGCATAAGAACAGCAAAAATCGCCGCGATAAACGGCAGCACTATCCGCGGCTTCAGACAGGCATTCATTCGGGTTGCTCCTCGGCCGCAGGCGGCTTCTCTTTGAACTGATAACGCAACTTCGACGATCTAAAACTATCGGGGAAGAATACGAAGAGGAGGCAGATGCAAACCACCAGCATGGGAACGATGGTAAGAATCAAGCTCAAACGTTCAAACTTCAAATGCATGAAGTAAGCGACGATCAGCGCCGCCTTTATGATTGACAGGCCAAGCAAGATCGTCAACATGTAATGGATTGGCATTGGCTTATACGCAAGAAAGATTTCAATCAATGTAAGCAAGACCAGCCATCCCCAGATCGAAGTGAACAATTTGTTGCTGCCGGCAAAATGTTCTTCAGCGTGTGCGCTCATTCTCGACTCCTCCGCTTTCATTCCGTAACCATTCTTTCAGTCACACTTGAGGCGGCGACTTATCGGGCCAGGTGCCCACCAACATCAACCGACAGGATGTAAATCAGCGGAAACACAAACATCCAGACCAAATCGACAAAGTGCCAGTAGAGGCCGCTAATTTCGATGTCCTCGTGTTTCAGCTTCTTAACCCGCGCTGCCACGATACCCAAATAAAGCGCTCCTGTAGCAACGTGGAACATGTGCAGGCCTGTAATAGTAAAGAACGTGGCGCCAAACAAAGGTGATGGCAACTGTCCGTCGGTTGTGGTGAACGTAGTGGTCCAGTGAGCCGGGAGACTAAAAGGCCGCAGACCTTCGCCGATCAAATGGTTCCACTCTATTAAGTGCAGTACGATAAAAGCTACGCCAAAGAAGATTGTCGCCAGAATCCATTTGCGTGCGCCGGCTTTGTCACCCTTGCTCGATGCCGAGACGCCAAATACCATCGTCAAGCTGGACGACAGCAGGCAGAAGGTCATGACTGACGAGAAAACAATACTCGGATAGAAAGGAAACGGCGTAGGCCAGACGTTTGACGCGCGCAGATAACTATAGCCAATCAATAGCGCGGAGAACGTCAATGAGTCGGAAACAATGAACAACCACATTCCGAGTTTGCGATGACCAACGCGATAGGGATGGACACCCCCGCCCCAGTCCGCCGCCGGAAAATGTACTGCGCGTGCTTCAGTACTCACCTGTCAC
>JALYTI010000604.1 GCA_030854375.1 Acidobacteriota bacterium
GTTATAGTCCCACCATACGACGTACCCCCCGCCCGCGGCGAGAGCGGCAAACAGCAGAGCCGCGAATAGAACGATCTTTCGTGCCATATTATCCTCCTCTTCTGAACAACATCAGGACGCCGAACGCCGGCCTTCAGCTGCGGCGCGCGATCAGCATCCAAGCTGATGGAACAAGATTACTTAAGAAGCACGCTGTCGCGCCGTCAGCTGCAAGGCTTTGTTATGTGGCCCGTTCGTCTTCACCACCCGACGACTGAAATATTTCAATAAGATGAGCTGTATAAGTGCTGACGACGAGCATGATGAATGTAGCAATCAGAATTAGATTGTTACTCATGAGATGTTGGGAAAACAAATATGACCCAAATAATCCGCTGATTAAAAAGAAGAGATTTCGCCAAAGGTATTTAGTCTTGACCAGGAACTGGCGCGAGCGGTAACGCTCAATTAACCAGATCACTACATACAGCAAGAAGAGAAATACACTTGTGCCCATGAGTACGTAGAGGTAGATCTTTACGACGGCATCCGACACCCAACGGTTCTCCTTCAGAATAAGCGAAGCCACATAACGCTGGCCTTCAGCTGAGGCGCGCGATCAGTATTCGAGCTGATGAAAAAGACTATTTGAGAACCATGCTATCGCGCCGTCAGCTGCAAGGCTTTGTTGGGCGGCTCTTTATTTCAGTCCCAGTTCCCTACCAGCGGCCAAGAGGCGAATCGCCTCCTTCAGACGCCTTGCCTTCGTTTCCTCGCGCTTGCCGGATTCAATCCAGCCGACATACCGTCGGCGATGTGAGGGCGCAAGCGCCTCGAAGTACCGCAACGCCGCCGGACGCTTTCTCAACGCGCTCTGTATGTACGGAGGAAGCTTCGAGGGCATCTTGAACCGTGGTGGCAGCGGACCATAGCTGCGGTCCGTCGGGGCTCGATTGATCCCAGACGGCTTCAACCTCCCACTGGCTTTGAGTGCTGCGTAACGTTTGCGGTTCGTGGTCGACCATCGGCTGTCTTCTCTCCGCGGCGTAAACTTGCGCGCGTAGCGTCGGTCATCCAGTCGCTTGACCAGACTGTCGACCCAACCAAAGCACAGCGCCTCGTCCAGCGCATCCAGGTAAGCGATCGACGCCATGCCGGTGTGGAGTTTATGAAAGATGAGCCACACCTCGGACTCTGAGTCATGGTGCTCGGCGAGCCATTCACGCCATTCGTTCGTAGTCCGTGCAAGAAACGTCTTCATGGTTTTTGCGCTGGCCTCGCCAATGTTGGCCGCCCAACGCTGGCCTTCAGCTGCGGCGCGCGATCAGCATCCAAGCTAATTGAAAAAGGTCTACTTGAGAAACACGCTGTCGCGCAGTCAGCTGCAAGGCTTTGTTCGGTGTCGCGGTAGGGAGGACTAAGCCGCGCGCAGCGATTTTTCGACTGACCGCGGCAGCTCGACGACAACAAACCAAGCGGCAGGATAGAGATAATCTTCGCCGCTCTCATCTATGACACGAACATCCCCTTCCGCCGCCGCATCTCGATCGGGGATTAGCCGATAAATCTTGTGCAGTTCCAGCGAGGCTGGGTAACCTTCGTTGTTGATACAAACGGCGAACTTGAACGCGGGTTTTCTTTGGCTCATGGTTTTAGTCTAAGTAGCGCTTTCGCTTCATTTCTTTTCGGCCTATGCCATGTGCTTCATACCAGTGCAATTCAGCTAATCTGATCGAACCGCTCATCAACCGTACTCGGGCAATCCCTTTCAACTTTCGCCATCGACCCTTCCCATACATTCTGCGAAGCCTTGCCAGGTCATGAATCCTACGGCCAACAGCAATTGTCTCTATATCCTGAATCGCGCTGATGATTTCAAACGTCATCAACAAGTCATTTAATCAGCTAGTTCTCCGCGATTCAAGAGAGACACCGAACGCTGGCCTTCAGCTGCGGCGCGCGATCAGCATCCAGCCTGATTGAAAAAGACTACTTGAGAAGCACGCTATCGCGCCGTCAGCTGCAAGGCTTTGTTATGTTGCGACCGTGAAGCCCGTTCGGTCAACCCGTAAGCGAGAGTCCGTGTTATGCTCCGTTCATGCTTACAAAGGAGTTTCGTCGACTGGACTATTGGAGGTCGAGTCTGCGGATTTGGTGGCTGATCGTAAGCGTCATATTGGGCGTGTGGGGATTGTTTGGCAACATTCGTAATGATTTTATTCCAGCGGCAGATCAAGAGAAGTGGCGCTTACCGATATTGTTTCCACGCGTTCCCTGGTATCTGTTGGTGATAGCGTTTCTGGCCCTTACAGTGGTAGCAGTCTTCGAGGGTTCGTTTAGAGAATATCGGCGGCGGGTTGCGCTGATCGATCAGACAGAAATCGAACCCCTTCGTCAGAGGATTGCCAAGTTAGATAGACGCTTGAGCCCCGAGTCTCTGGCC
>JALYTI010000001.1 GCA_030854375.1 Acidobacteriota bacterium
GGAAGGGTGGCTTGCCCCCGCTTAAGCGCCAACGGCGCGACTGGTTCCTTCAGCTTTCAACTTACAGCACAACCTATCAAGCCTGACTGTATTTCCACTTAGAAGCCATTTTCCCTTCTTAGTGATGTCCCGTTGAAATGATACTCAACCGGCGCGCCGTTGGCGCTTAAGCGGAGCCAAGCCACCCTTCCTTACCTGCAAATTACCGCACGCCGCTTTGGGTTTTCACACAGCCGCTACCGCGTGGTGGTACTAACCTCATGGGCCCGCCCCTATCGCAATTCATCTGGGCAAACTGCAGTACCCGACTCTTAAACGGATTGTAAAATCTGGCTTTCGTAAAGCAAGTAACGAGGTTGTTCTAACGAACGTTCAAATCCCGCGCACACCAGGCCGGCCTCAAATGCTTTCTCAAATTCACGCCGCACACGCCGCTGTTCTTCCTTCGCCAAGCCCGGGTTTTCCCTGGACAATCTGGTCCATTCATCCGGAATGGCGATCGTGGCAACGGGTTTGGCTGGTAGGTTACCGGGATCGCCGTTCGCCAGCTCCTGCACACGCCGAGACTGAAGCAGCCAGTGGGCAAACAGGCGATCGCTGTCGATACCCGGCCCTATTGCGGGCGACCCCATAGTTTTCGAACCAGGATGGATCGGCACAGTGGCTGGATAATCCGTCCCGTAGAAATTTACGGCGTAGCTTGTGACCGTCACGCCAAGCCGGTTGAGATTGAAGTGAGCGTTGCGAGCTTGCATAGGATCCCACGTCCACTTAATAAAACTCCTGCCTTCACCAAGCGCCCGTTCTCTCTGGCTCCACTTTAGCCGGGCCCCGACACCTTTGTTTTGATAGCCCGGATCGACCGCCATCATGTGTGAATAGCCAAAAATCTCATTGCCGTGGCGAACAGCCGCGAGATGATGAACAAAACCGACAAGGCGCTCGCCGACGAAAGCGCCGAGCGTCCATCCTCCGGCCTGGCGGGAAACGATTAGGTGGCGGCGCGGGGAAACTTCCAACTCAGGCAGTCCAAAGACCTCTCGTTGCAACCGAACACAGCTATCAAATTCTTCTATTGCGGTGCATTCGCGGATTACAATATCTTCCATCGTTGTTCAGAACTAAACCTTCGGTGGGCCAGCCGGTAGCTCAATTAAAGTCCGCAGGCCTCCTGACTCGCGATTCTCCAGAGTTACTCCGCCGTTCAGTACCTCGAGCAAACGCCTTCCTATGATAATGCCCAGCTCGTTGAGGTCGGTCTTTCCTGCACGCGGTGAGTCCTGCGGATCGAATACCTGCAAAATATCCTTTACCGGAGCTCCTTCGTCAT
This sequence comes from Acidobacteriota bacterium, assembly GCA_030854375.1. GTDB lineage: Bacteria > Acidobacteriota > Blastocatellia > Pyrinomonadales > Pyrinomonadaceae > PSRF01. Next base: position 1,331 of record JALYTI010000001.1, read on the forward strand.
CAATCTGAACACGCAGACATGGACCATCAAGTAACTCCGCGTATGCGCTGACGCACTGCCCTTCTTTGCTCCGACTCACGGCCCAGGCAAGAAATGTGTACAGAACCTGCCGCAACCGTCCCTGGTCGGAGACGATCGTGGTGATCCCCGGCGCGAGATCGTATTCGAGTTTTACTTCGTGCTTTTGCGCAAAACGATCAACGGCCGCGCAGGTTTCGCGCAAGGTGTCGCGCAAGGAGAACTCCTGGAGAAACAGCTCAGCAGGTCCTACTTCCAGTCGAGACAAATCGACTAGCTGATTAAGACTCGTAAGCAGTTGCATTCCAGAATTCTGAATTTTCTGACAGAAACGTGTCTGGGTGTCAGTCAATTTTTCCTGATCCAGCAAGATCTCGGTAAAGCCGAGTATCGATGTTAGCGGAGTGCGCAGCTCGTGCGACATTCGCGCCAAAAAGAGCGAGCGGTAATGCGAGACATGTCTCAATTCTCGGTTCGCCTCTTCCAGTTCGACGGTTCGCTGCTTCAATTGCTCGATCAAATGAGCAACGCGTTTATCATTAACCTGTCCTGACCCTGCTTTTTTGTTATTCGATCTGCCTGTCACACACTCTTCCTCACCGCGAAAATCATGGATCGTCAGGGACCGAAACGAAAGCGCTCGGTACCATGTCTGACTCAATTGTTTCGGTAACTTCAATATAAGACTGCATCGGACGAGTGTCAAAGCCCTGCTTCTTTTTTGACTAAATCGTGCGTTATCATGCTCTTGCTGTAAGTAATGAACTTTCGCAACACCCAGAGCTGCCGAAGGAATGAAGGGAAAACTTAACGATCAACCACTCGTGGAGCTAATTCGCGAGATATCTTCTAAGGGTTTTTCCGGCTCGCTGCGGCTTGAGCACGAGCGCGCCAAAACGGCGGTTTATTTTGAAGATGGGCGAGTGTCCTTTGCGGCGTCGAATCTCAGTACCTTGCGGTTGCGTGAATACTTGAAGAAGCGAGCTCTGGTATCCGAAAAGGAGATGGCCAACTTTGAAGAGAGTCGTTCCGACTTGAACCTGGCTGACGCGCTCAGCAAAAAGGGCGTGCTGAGACGTGAAGACATTGATTCACTGCTTTCCACTGTTGTCAGCGATACCTTGCGGGTAGCGTTGCTCTGGGGGGAAGGGACCTGGGAGTTTAATGAACGAGCTCGCCTCGACGAGACCATAAGTGTAAAAGTGGAAACGAACAATTTGCTTCGGGAAGCGGCTCTAAGAATGCCATGGAATCTGGTCGTATCCCGTTTTAGAAATCCCAACGAGATGATTTCGCGAACTCCGGATCTTTCCACAATCGATAATTGTCTTCCCGCTGAGAGTTTCATATTGTCCCGCCTCGATTCGCCAATAAAGCTGGAGGAGCTGATTGCCGTTAGCGGGCTTCCTGAAGAGGACGCGCAAAGAACCATCTACGGCCTCCTACTCAGTGGTTTGGTCAAACGTGAGTACTGGCAAAATGCTTTTCGAACAGGAGCTGCAAAGCCAACCAGGGAACCGACCGTCGTCAAGCGCCCACCACCGGTTTCTGTCAGCGAACCTGAACCGGCAGAAAATCGTTGGGGTTCAACAAATGAGGAAGTTGATCTGAGGGCTTTTTTTGCGCGGTTAAGTGACGCGGTTACTTACTACGAAATTTTAGATCTGCCTCGAACGGCAGAAGCCAGTGAAGTCAAAGACTCTTATTACGCACTGGCTCGTCGTTACCATCCTGACAGATTTCACTTGAAGTCGGGAACAGAACTCCACGCGCAAATCAGTTCGGCTTTTGCCCGAATTACCCACGCTTATGAGACATTGACGAATCCCAAGACTAAGTCCGCCTACGACCTCGCCCTGGACCGGTCCAAACAATCGAAACAGCCTGTTGCCAGGTCCGAAAAGGTTGAGGCTCCCCCGCGCGCCCCGGATCAATCCGAATTGGAAATGGAATCTCCGGAATCAAAGTCTGCGCAGGCAGAACATAATTTTCGCGAAGGGTTCGGTGCTCTGGAGCAAGGTCGAACCAATGCCGCCATCACCCAGCTCGCGGCTGCTTGCAGGTTGGATCCGCAACAGGCTAAATATCGGGCATACTATGGGCGCGCCCTTGCTGCGGAAGAGCGGACGCGTAGACTTGCAGAGACGGAATTACAGACCGCTGTGAAACTTGAACCGGCCAACCCAACTTACCGAACAATGCTGGCTGAGCTATATTTCGATTTGAAGTTTTATCGGCGCTCGCAATCCGAGCTGGACCGAGCGCTCGCGCTTGATCCGAAAAACCCAGGTGCACTTTCTTTGTTGCACAAACTTGAACGGTCCAGCAAAGTCGGATAACAAACTATCGCCGAGTCTATCCAGAGTTAAAGAGCTGAATGTCCACAATCTATTTCATCGACACTAAAAAAGATCGCACCGCTCGCGAGGCTTATTTGCAATTAGCGGAGGCAGCGGATCGATTTGAGCAATATCCCCACCCTCATGCTGTTCGGATTGCGGCGATTGCAGACAAGATTGCGGAGGCGTTTCACATGGCGCCTCAAGACCGGAAATCAATTCGCACCGCCGCTCATATGCATGACCTCGGTGAGGCGGCCATGGAGCGGGATTATATCCAACGGGCTGGCTCTCTTACGGGGGAGGAACGGGCCGATCTCGCAAGGCATCCAGTAATTGGCGAGCAGGAAGCGGCACGAGCGAGCGCTGATCGAGCAGCGCAACTGCTGGTCCGCTGGCATCACGAATGGTGGAATGGTGGTGGCTATCCTGATGCGTTGCGTCAAAACGAAATTCCGCTTGCGGCCCGGATTCTGCGCGTCGCGGATTCCTACGCGGCGCTTACAGATGCACGGCCCTTTCGGCGAGCGATGACTGAAGAAGAAGCTCGACAACAGATTATCGAGCGCGCGGCGATAGAATTCGATCCCGCAGTAGTAACTGTGCTGCTTTCACTCCGGGATCTCCAGGAACTGAGATCCTTTGCTAAAGCTCCCGAGCCTATCGCAGCCGGCAGGAAAGACGAAGGAAGGCACCTTTTCTCTTCATTCACTAAATGAGCGTAGCGGCAAACTGTTAGTTTGCGTTTGCAGGTTCAACTTGGAAGTGCAACAGAACATGTTTTTGTTGCTTCGCCCCAGAGGGGCGAGATGTTTATAGCCTAGCGGTTCTTTCTTTACTTCGAAGCTCTGTAGGAGCGCAATCGCTTTTGCCTGCCCGCGAAGGTTCCGCGGCCGGTTTCGCTCCTAACGGAGCGAGATCTTTGGGCGTGCGCTCGTGGCTATAAACATCTCGCTCCTCTGGAGCGAAAACGAATTCAACTGTTGCACTTCTAAGTTGAATTCACCGCTCCCAAGCTGGAGCGCCGGATGTTTTGAAGTTAACATCACTTCCCGAAACCGAACAATGGCTTACATCGCAGCAACAACTTTTCCGAATGGCTGGCTAAACTTTGAACTAAGTGTCTTGCGACGACTAAAGTTTTCTTCCATCGCACTTCCGTTCACGGGCGAGCCCGACGTATGTGTGCAACTTAAACACTGGAAAGTGCGCGTGGTCGCCAATGATCCGATGGCCTGGTCATTCACCAAGGCCACAGCTCTGCTGGAAAATGATTCCGATAGACTCGGCCGCGATGAGATAGATTCCGTGCTCGAGGACGCATATGTCCCGCGCGATCGACTGGATAACCCGTCGCTTCTGAATTGGTTCAACGAAACGGACTCCTGGTGGTTTGACAACGTGCGATTTAATTCCGAACGACTTGCTACACCGTACAAGCGTGCCGTGGCTTTGACGCTGGGAATGATGGTTGGCGATTACGTTCTTTCCTTTCGGGAAGACAGCCGGCATCTTCGCGAGCCGTTATCATTGTCGCGCGTCTTCAGGCAGTTTGCGGAGACCATTCCGTTCCCTTTCAACAATACAGTGCGCAGCAAAGCCTCTAACCAGGACGTGCGGGTTTTTGTTGCTGAACGCCGTCGCACCGAACTGCTTTTCCTGCGACTGCCCGCCCCCGTGCAACCACAGCCTGAACCACATGCTCTTTCGGAATGGCGAGAAGAATGGGTCCAGGGCGCCGACGACTTCTGGAGTAGTAGGGAGAAAGCACGAGCTGGAAAACTCGGCTCGCGCGTGCAAAGCAAACAGCAATATCTCGGCTTCGTTGAGGATCTGCTTCATACTGCGGCACACATTCCCGCCTGGGCCATATCGCTGGTTGAAAATGGTTTTATTACCAACAACGAGTTGGTGGAAACCATCGGCCGCGTTCGCAAGGTGAAGGCTGTCTATACAAAAGACTTTTCTGATTTACTGGGCGTGCGGGCTTCGATTGTTACGGCGACTGGTTAGCCGCAACGAAGCGGTACCCAACTCCCCTTACGGTCAGGAGGTGTTGCGGCTTCGTGGGATCATCTTCAATGTATTTTCTTAATCGCACGATGAAGTTATCTATAGCGCGTGTGTCTGTGTCTTCCTTCAATCCCCAGACCTCTTCCAGAATTGCCTTGCGCGAAACCACCTGGCCCTCGTGGTTGACCAGGTAGCGCAGCAATTGCGCTTCCATCAAAGTTAGCCTGATCGATTGTTGCGGCGTGCGAAGCTCGAGGTTCCCAAAATCAATCGTTCGCCCGTTAAAGCGAAACTCCGTGCGCTCACGGTCACTCCGGCCGGCTGGTGGTGCAGCTTCAGCACCTTCATTTGTCTGGTCCCGATGGAACCACTCTCGCCGGCGAAGCAATGCGTTCAGTCGAGCCAATAGCACCGACAGCTCAAACGGCTTAGGTAGATAATCGTCGGCGCCGGATTCGAAGCCCTTTAGCACATCTTCCGGACGCCCCCTGGCGGTCAGCATCAGCACAGGAACGAAATGACCTGCCGCACGAAGTTCAGAGGCGACTGTAAAGCCGTCTTTTCCCGGGAGCATAACGTCGAGAACAAGCACATCGTAGCGGTGCTGCTCATCGAAGAGTCGAGATAGAGCAGATTCGCCGTCATTCACGGTGTCGACGGTGTAGCCCTCGGCCTCCAGATTGAAGCGTAAGCCATCTGCAAGATGCTTCTCGTCTTCTACTACCAACACAGCGCTCATCGCGTTGAAGCTCTCGGAAGTTGAATTGTAAACGTACTACCTTGCCCGGGACCTTTGCTCTCGGCAAAGACGCGGCCACCATGTTTCTCAATTACGGAGCGCACGATGAAAAGTCCCAGCCCGGTACCCTTAATCCGAGCCATGAAGCGCCCCGGCACTCGATAAAAGCGTTTAAAGATGCGCTTCAACTGTGCACTCGGAATACCAATACCGCGATCCTTGATTCGCACGGCTACTCGTTTCTCATCTATGGTTGCGACTTCGACCGAGACATGAACGTCTGCGACGGAATACTTAACGGCATTATCAAGCAGGTTTGAAACAGCCGCGCGCAGCTCGTCGGGGTCAGCCGTCACTTGCGGCCTTTCTCCGTTGACCGATTCAGCGAAGCTCACAGATCCCGGACCGAGGTTGTAACGAACGCGTGTGAGATCGACGCATTCACGCACCATCTCACCAACATCTATGATTGTGCGATTGATGTTTCTGCGACGTTGACCCGATCTTCCCGCCCGTAAGACCTGTTCGACCGTATACAAGAGTCGATCGCTGTCGGCGAGCATGACATCGTAGAACTCCTGGCGCTGTTCTTCGTCGAGATTGCGTTTCTTCAACGTCTCGAGATAGAGGCGAATCGAAGCAAGTGGTGTCTTCAGCTCGTGCGTAACCGCGTTTATGAAAGCATCGTGCTGCTCATTGCGGCGTATTTCACGAATAAGGAAGGTTGTATTGAGAACGACGCCGACAATAATCAATAGGAAGAAGATTATTCCAAAGACCAACAAGGCGACTTCTCGCCAGTTGAGCAGAATCCAACCTACGTTGAGCGCGATGGCCAGCGCGACCAGGCAAGCGCCCAGGGTAGTGAAGAAGGCTATTGATTTACCGCGACCACTAACGGCCATGCGTCGATTGTAACAGAAGGCGTAGCCAGGGGCAGGAGGCAGACGGCAGGAGCAGGAGCAGGAGTAGTGAAATTCGGCTTAGATGTTTCAATGACAAATGTGAAATGATGAATGGAAAATTTTCCATCTCTCATTTCACATTTTTTATTTTTCATTGAAGCCGGAGGAGATTATCACTACCTCCTGCTCCTGCCGTCTGCCCCTGCCTACTAGCTATCACGCGGCTTTTTGTAGCTCGCCGAATTGCGGCTGTGCGGCGGCCGTTATCTGCTCCTTGCTAATCAGCCTGATTCCTTTGGCAAGCCCGAGCATCTGCAAGGTGCGAATGCCATACCAATTGATATCAATTTCATACCACGTCAAACCGTGCTTTGCCGCGCGCGGATGAGCGTGATGATTGTTGTGCCAACCTTCGCCAAACGAAAGCAGTGCTACCCACCAACTATTTGTTGAGTCGTCCTTCGTTTCAAAACGGCGCGTTCCCCAAAGGTGTGTCGCCGAATTGACGAGCCAGGTGAAATGCAATCCGATGGTGACTCGAAGGAACACACCACAGAACATCAGTGACCAGCCACCGACAGCGAGAAGAACGAGCCCACTAAGAATTAGGGGAACAAAATAAAGCCGGTTCATCCAAACCTGAACAGGATCCTTCATTAAGTCGGGAGCGTATCGCTGCATCTGGCTGTCCGGGTGTTGCTGTGCCGTTCCACGCAAAATCCATCCCATGTGTGACCACCAACGGCCGTCACGCGGCGTGTGTGGATCACCAGATTCGTCGGTATTCGCATGATGAATGCGATGAGTTACAACCCAGTTAATGGCCCCGCCTTCGAGCGCAAGCAAGCCGCAAAAAGTTAGAAAGTATTCGACCGCCTTCGGCGTTTTATAGCCGCGATGAGTTAGCAGGCGGTGGAAACCCATGCCGATTCCCAAACTCCCCGAAACCCACCAAAGGAGAAGAAGGGCGGGAAGAAACTTCCAACTAAACATGAAGAGCGACGCGACTGCTCCGGCATGAAACAGGATCATGAAAATTGTGGTGTTCCAGTTAAGACTGGCCTGCGTATTAAGATTGCGGGTTTCGCTAAGCTTGCTGGTTTCGATGTTCATCAGGACTCCGTTAAAAATTATTCAGTCACACCTTTGATGCTGACTGCTTAACCATCCTAACAACAGCAGTCTGAAAGGGTTGTAATACTTGTGTAATGGGAAGTGTTACCGGACTTTTGTAAGGCGTTTCCTCGCTCAGATGGGTGGACCATCACAAGCCTTCAACTTGCATGGCCGGGGAAGATAGTGCATTATTGCAGTGCTAATCCTTCTCTCAGGCATCAACGGTGATGCGCCACGCCCGTTATCTGATGGCTTCGGCGTTTTAGATGGTACGAGAGCAGGCGATGAAAACCTGAAGAAGCTGCTCAACTGAGCGCCCGAACGCAAGCCTTCGCTGCTACCGTTACTCCGAAGCCACCTTTGATTCGAAGCTTCTCTTAATGCTCCACGCGAGCAAGGAACAACTTATCGTCATGTCTATGAAACTCTACGTAGGAAATCTCTCGTTTCAAACTTCGAGCGAAGACCTGCAGCAACTATTTGCCCAGGCGGGGACAGTTGAGTCGGCCTCAGTTGTCGAAGACCGCGACACGGGACGTTCACGCGGGTTCGGCTTCGTCGAGATGGCTTCCAAGGAAGAGGGCGAGAAAGCAATTCAACAATTCAATGGCAGCGATTTGAACGGCCGCAATCTGACCGTCAATGAAGCGAGACCCCGCGAAGATCGCGGCAACCGCGGTGGCGGAGGTGGTCGAGGTGGCTTCGGCGGCAATCGCGGCGGCGGTGGTGGAGGTCGAGGTGGTTTCGGCGGCGGCGGTGGCGGCGGGCGCGATCGCTCACCGCGCTGGTAATCGATTATTAAATCGTGATGGCAAATGGTGAATATGAAACCACCCTTTGCCATTCACAGAGAACACTGGCTCGGGGGCTGCGTGGTTTACGCCAATAATTATTCAATATTTACTATTTACTTCTGAAAGGCGTTTATGGAAAAGCAGACTGTGGCAAAAACGGTAGTGGAAAAACAAACTTACGCTATCGGTGATAGAGTTGAAAAGCTATGCGCGATATGCCAGGAAGAACGCGGGCACGTCGTGGCGTCGATAACTAAGAGAGGGCTGATCTCCCGGGTGACCTGTCCCAAGTGCGGGACTCGCGGCTCCTTTTCAAATGGCGCAAAGCTCACACGCGGCCGCTCCAAGTCAGTTAATAGCGAGCCCTATGACCGAACGCGGACCTACCGCACCGGCCAAACTATGAGTCATCCAATTTGGGGCGCGGGCGAAGTCACTGCATTAATTGAGCCTCGGAAGATCGATGTGCTCTTTGCAGATCGAATCCGCCGGTTGATTCATTCGCGAGCTGAGGTCTGACACAGATAGCAGAAAAATCAAACCGAGGTTAAGGCGAGTAGTGGGTCAGTTCATTAAAAGTGTCCGTTAAACTCCAGGAATGTCTGTTAAGTGTCTTCGACGCGTAGCGTCGAAAAGGACTTCTTCACACGTTGCTTTAGCCGTGATGAAACGCAAGCAGAACGCTTATCGCTCATCAGACTGACGCAGTACATTAAGGCAACTGGACTTTGAACCGGCCTTACTCCTTCAACCAGGACGAACCATCCTCGCGCAATTCTGCGGGCTTCCACCTACGCGGTAGCCTTACCCTTCCCGATCTAAATAAAAACAACCAAACGATCCCTGAGCTTGCCGAAAGCAAGCCGGAGACGATCGTCAGCGTGCGTGGAGTGATGGCTCGCAACGACCAACCAGCCATCGCCGTCGACAAACTCCACGTAAGAAGTTCTGTGGCTCGGTCGGTCGTCGAAACGCGGCCACGTAAGTTGTCTGGCACAAGCCGCATCAACAAAGTCTCCTGAACAGCAAACTCCGCGCCCAGCAATATTCGCCCCAGGAAAAGAAGTAAGCACGCTAACCATAGACTTGGCATCACTCCGATGAGCGCAAAGATAAAACCCTGGACCAGCAGGCTCCAGCCAATGAACCCGGGCGTCTTGCCGGCAAGCTCGAAGTACGATCCAACCCGGCGTGCGATCATCATTCCGAAGAAAAGACCCAAGCCGGCAGCGAAATAAAGTGCTGCGACCGCGGAGTCTCCACTCATTCCGCGTTCACCTGCGAAAACAATACCTCCAAGCCGATCCGTGATCAGGTTCACCGCTCCGCCGCCGCTGGCCCATAACACGTTAATCCCCAGAATAGCTGCCACCGGCGCATGGCTAACGATGTAGGACCAGCCCTCGCGTATGTCTGACCAATAACTGGCCTTAATCTTTTCCGGACCGCTCGCTAGTCTCGTCAACGCGAGTTGCCTTGTCTCATGATCCGGAATCAGCCAAACGGAAAAAGCCGAACCGATAAAAGAGACTGCGTTAACTACAAAAGCCGCGCGATAACCAACTGTCGCCGCAGTCCAGCCGCCCAATGCCGCTCCAAAGGACATCAGCAGGAACCGCGAGGAAAACATCAGTGCGTTTCCGGCCAACAAGTCCCGCTCACCGGTAATGTTGGGCACGGCCGCGTTCTTTGCTGCTTCAAAGAATGACCCAAAGAAGGAGAGTAGCGCCGTGCAGATGTATGCAATCCAAAGATCCTCGGGCCTGCGAACCAGAAGAAAGCCAAGGGCGACTGCAACGCGCGCAAAGTCACTTGCAATCATCACTCTTCGGCGAGACCAGCGATCGACGAAAGCTCCGGCCAACGGGGCAAACAACGTGAAAGGGAGCAGCCGCGCAAGCAACATGATCGTCGTCGCTTCGGGGTCCCCGTGCGATATGAAGCGTACTAGTCCCAAACCGGCTATGAAATTAAACCAATTGCCGAGTTCGGATACGACTTGCCCCAACCACAACCGTCTGAAAGAACGATTGCTGCGCAGGAGTTGAATGTAAGTTAACGAGTCCATAGATCGAAGTTTCAGGTTTCAGGTTTCAAGTTTCAAGTTTCAAGTTTCAAGTTTCAGCTCTCAAATCATGGGTCTCAAGTCTTAGGTTGAGTTGTGCACTTCCTGGTTCAGATTCTGCTGTGAATCATTTCCAATGGTCGCCCGGACTTGAAACCTGAGACTTGAAACTTGAAACTACGAAAAACGAAAACGCCGCCCAACTGTTTAGGCGGCGAGTGTCCTTCCACAGCTATCTGAAGAGATCACCCGCCCACAAACTTCGGTTGCCGCTTTTCAATAAAGGCTGCGACGCCTTCTCTAAAATCTTTTGTGAGCCCGGACTGGATCTGCGCCTTTCTTTCGAGTTCAAGTTGTCCACCATAGTCATTCGTCGCGCTGGCCTCTAACAGTTCTTTGATTTTACCCATGGCGGCGGTCGGAGCTTGGGCCAATCTTTCCGCCAACGCCAGGGCCCGGTCCATCAGCTCGGCATCCGGGACAACCGCATTGATCATCCCCATTTCCAGAGCGCGTTCTGCGGGGATGATATCTCCCGTCATCATTAATTCGGCGGCGCGCTTCCACCCTACGAGCCGCGGCAAGATAAAAGTTCCACCGCAATCCGGTGACAGCCCAACCCTTATGAAAGCTTGATTGAACCGAGCGCTTTCGCCGGCGACGACGAGATCGCACGCCAGTGCTAGATTACATCCGCCTCCAGAAGCAGCGCCGTTTACAGCCGCAATGAAGGGCAGTGGCGAACGACGAATTAGTAATATGCATTCATTTAGCAGACCCAGAGGCTCATCGAAGAAAGCCTCAACCTTCCCTTCCCGCTCCGCCATTACCTGCATCGCGCGCAGATCACCGCCTGCGCAAAATGCTCTTCCGGCTCCAGTAAGAACTATGGCCCTGGCGCCGCGTTCGCGAACTTCCGCAACGGCAGCCAGAAACTCCTTGCCTACTGTTTCGGTTAAAGCGTTCAACGCCGCAGGGCGGTTCAAAGTAATCACGCCAACCGCGCCCCGCGTCTCAACCTGGATAGTTTCGTAGCTCATCTTCTCTGTCTAAACGCACTTCTCTCCTGACAAAGCGCGCATTCAAGCAAAGGGCTTGTATCGTGTTTCGTTGTTTGCAAAAGCGGCATGTGCGCCGCCATTTGCGCGACGGCTGGAGTAACTCAGGTTCTTGGTTGAGCTGAGCGACTTGCACCGAAGCAATCACCGCATAAAACCGGTCTGCCTGTCGAAGGCTTGAAGGGTACTGTATCGGTCTTGCCACACTGATCGCAGGTGATCTCAAATCTCTGGCGTTCGCCACCCGCTCCCTTTGGCCCTCCGAAGTTTGAACGACGTGCATCCCGGCAAGGCTTGCAGCGTTTCGGATGGGTCAGGTTGCGTTCCTGATAGTATTCCTGCTCGCGTTCGGTAAACGGAAAAGTGTTGCCACATTCTGCGCAAGTGATCTCAATGTCTGGCATATCCCTGTTTCTCCATGAGGGCGGCACTGAGGCGTTCCGCTCCCTTTGCTCTTCGGAGGGCAAGCAAATCATCATCCGTTTCTATTGGCTGTTAGTCCGAGGATTAGAAAGAACGCTAACGCTCAAACGTGCGCCTACGGTGCTTGCGTCCGAAACGGTTTTGTGGGGCTGAGTTTACTCCACCGTAAGCGTTGGTTCAAACATTAAACGGAGCACAGATGCTGGCGAGTTAAGGGCCCTGCTTAATTCTGCAATTCAACAACATGCGCACGCACAGTCTCGCCCAAAGTCTGCAGGTTATATCCACCCTCAAGACACGAGACTAGACGCCCCTTACAGGCTTCCTTCGCCCAATCTTTGACTGTGCGGGTCAACGAAACAAAATCTTCGTCCTCCAGTAGCAACTGGCCCAGGGGATCGCCATTATGAGAATCAAAGCCTGCGGAAATCATGATCAGGTCAGGCTTGAATCCTCCGCTTATATCATCAAGAGCGGCGTCAAACATTCTCCTCTGTTCTGTCGGCGGTGTGCCCGCGCGCAAGGGGACATTCAAAGTATAGCCGGCGCCTCGGCCAATTCCGCTTTCGCCGCGTGTGCCCGTTCCCGGGTACCACGGATATTGATGAGTGGAAAAAAAGAATACCGTCGGGTCATCATAAAAGACTCCCTGCGTTCCATTCCCGTGGTGCACATCCCAATCGACGATGGCGACACGTTCGATTTCCGGATAGTGATTTTGAGCATAACGAGCAGCCACGGCTACGTTATTGAACAGGCAGAAGCCCATCGCGCGCTCGGCAGTGGCGTGATGGCCAGGCGGGCGCACCGGGACGAACGCATTCGTGGCCTCACCGCGCATTATGAGATCGATCGCCTGACATGCCGCGCCGGCCCCGTGTAAGGCAGCATCCATTGACTTCATCGAAACAACTGTGTCGGCGTCCAGATAGCTGGTGCCTTCGCTAACCACTCGTTCGATCTGCTTGTAGAGTTGTGGCGCATGGCAAGCCTGGATGTCTCCGCGCGGCGCTTGCCTCGCCTGAACTTCCAGTAAGTTGGACCAAAGATCGGCATCGTTTCGAAGAGCTTTCATCACGACGCTGTAGCGCGATGGAGATTCTGGATGGTTCGGGCCGGTGTCGTGTTCCTTGAAGACCGGGTGATGGATGATGGCGGTGGTCATTGGAAGCAAACAGTAATCAGCAGACAGCAAACAGTCAATCAACACAAGGTATTCACCAAATGCCTTCCCCCGGTTCGCGGGGTGTCTCGATCTCAACACGGCACTCCGTTTCGTCAGACCCGAAAGCGTACGGTCGTTCAGACCCCGTAACAAAGCCGAAGTCGAAGTACGCACTGGAAGGCGAGGATTCCCGCTATTTTTTGGGATCTGCTTTGAACGACCCTCATGGGAATGGGGATTGCACCTTCCGACCCGGGATTAAAGCGTTCCCAAATTCTTTGGATTTCAAACTACAGGAGGAAACAGATGTCATACGATGAAGAACAGTCTAGAAAGAGCAGGGTCGTGGTCGAGACGCCGACTTCCAGGCGTGAGGTGACGCAGACCGACTCAGTGCGAAATCCAGACCCGGATCGAGGCGGCATATCAGGGGCAACCGTGGGAGTGATCGTGGTAGTAGCAATTGCGCTTCTAACGATCCTCGTTTTGTTTCTAATGAACAACCAACAACAAACCGACAACGCCAATAATTTGGCTGCGCAACAACAGACACAACCGCCACCGACCACAATCATTCAGCAGCCGGCCCAACAGCAACAGCCGCCCGTGATCATTCAGCAACCGGCGCCCGCGGCAAATCAACCTCCTGTGATTATTAATCAACCGGCACCCACCAGCGGGGGCTCAGCGCCTAACACGTCGAATGACGGAGCTGTACAAACAGCAATCGACAAAAAGATTAACGACGATCCAAACTTTTCAAGTTTGGGGATTACCGCAACTGTCCTCGACGGCAAGGTAACGTTGACCGGGACGGTGAAAAGCGAAGCGGTCAAATCGCAGGTTGACAGGATGATTAGAGGGATCAGAGGCGTCAAACAAGTCGATAACCAGCTTGTGGTTATGGGATAAAACGGAGATTGATCGCTAGTCAGCCATAAAAGCTGAACTCACTTATAACGAAAACTATAGCCGCCGCGACTTCAGGATCGCGGCGGCTTTTCGTTGTCAGTAAGACGGTTCCCCGAGACTAAAGTTCTACCGCTTCAGTCAATAACCTTCAGTATGCTGCCGCAGCCATTCATTCAATTCTTCTTCAGTCGGCTCGCGCGCAAGCTCTTCGCGCAACCGTTCGTGAATATACTTATGTTCGGTCTCCGCGACATCTTTAAGCTCGGAGCTTTCCGTCATTTCCGGCTCTTCTTTATTTTCAGCAGTCATAAACGCGTATCTCGGCTGTGATCAATGATGTTTCGATCCGCAAACCCGCTTCCTCGCCTGCGAGTACCAGGCGTCTTTGTTCTTCATTAGCAAAAACATTGACATCGGTGATTAGACACCGAACCCGTGGCGTTCGCATTCGCCGCAATTCTGCGGCAGAAGAATTATCGCGCAGCAGGACATCTATGTCAGCCTTAATTTGTTCTCGTGTGAGTTCGTCGATCTCCAGCTCGCTAACCGCAACAGGGTGAGGCAGCAAAGTCATTTCGCCGTCCAAAAAGATCGTCCAAATGAATCCTATATCAAGCAGCACATATAGCGCTTCATCGAAAATAAGATAGCCGAGTACGGTCGCCCCTAGTACGTGCGCGATAACGTGATCCTGATGAGTGGTCGTATCTTTCGGTGTCCAGATAGTCGTCACGGTTAAAGTTCACTTTCATAGTTGACTAGCGACTTGCTTTTAAGTGCTGCCGCAACAGCCGACAGAATCGAGCCGAGTCCGCCGGTAACTACAGCAAGCGGCGCACCGATTAGCGCCGCGACAAAACCTGCTTCCACTTCGCCCAGTTGCGGGCCACCCATGAAGAAGACCATGTTGATTGACGTCATGCGCCCGCGCAGTTGGTTCGGCGTAGCTAGTTGCCGAATAGTCTGCCTGAGGACTGTGCTGATTGTGTCCGCTGCGCCTGTGACAGCCAGCATCACGAGTGAAAACCAGAAGACGCGGGAAAGGCCAAACGCGACAGTAGCGAGGCCAAAAACTGCGACCGATCCGATAACCAACTTGCCCTGCTTTCGAAAGCCGCCCGCCCGCGCGATTATCAGCGCCGTTATCACGGAACCAGCAGCAGGAGCTGCAGCTAGAAGTCCGAGGCCGCGAGCGCCCACGTGCAAAATCTCTTCGGCAAATATTGGCAACAGCGCGAAGGCCGAGGCAAAAAAGGTAGCGGCAAAATCCAGCGTCATCGTCTGCACAATGACGGGCGTACGCCACACGAACGCTAGCCCCTCCTTTAGAGCAGCGTAACTCACGCGATTGATTCGCTCACCTTCGTCGCTCAGTCGACCGGTCGTGTGCATTGCCAGCAACGCGGCGATAACGGCCACAAAGGAGATGGCGTTTATGCCATAGACGACCGCCGGCCCGTGGCTCGCCAGAACAAAACCCGCGACTGAAGGACCGGCTATCATAGCCACATTGAAAACTACCAAACTGAGACTAACCGCGTTCGGAAAATCCTTCGCTGGAACAAGCGCCGGCATCAGGGCCTGCCTGGCTGGAATATCGAAAGCTGTTGCTCCAGAGGCAATCCCAGTCAGTGCATAAATAGGCCAGACACTTCTAGATCCGGCCAGCGTGACAAAGGTAAGCGCTGCTGCGCTCGCAATCATTACCGACTGCGTCGTGATCATAAGGCGTTTTCTATCCATCGCATCCGCCACGACGCCGCCGATCAGCGAACACAAAATGATCGGTGCACCGCGGAAGAGTCCCACCATTCCCAACGCAAATGGAGACTTGGTGAGCAGATAAACGTGCCAGTTGATCGCGACCAACTGCATTTGCGATCCAGTGACGGAAACTATCTGTCCCATCCAAAGCAAGCGAAAATCACGGTGGCGCAGAGCTGAAAATGCTCCATGGCGGTCATTGGGTTTGGGTGTTGTGGGAGGCGGTGTCGTGAGCTCAGGCATCTCGTGCTTGCTAGTTATAGCTGCAATCGGTGCAGACTCCAACCCTTCATGTCGATTCGCGATCACACGAGTAATCGTTTCCAGCGGCCAGCTTGAATTGCACAACCCTTCTCCCCGATCTATTGTTCCAGAGCGAAATGGATCAGGATTTTTTCAAATTTGGATTAGCAGCCTTCGTAACCCTGTTGGTCGTGGTGGATCCGCCGGGCGTGGTTCCGATCTTCGTTGCGCTTACGAAGGACGAGCAGCCCACGCGGCGTCGAGCGATCCTAAGACGGGCCGTGATAATTGCTTTTGGCGTCGCGCTATTCTTCCTCGTGGCTGGTCGTGCCGTGCTCTCTTATCTTGGAGTCACCGTCCACGCGTTTGCCATTAGTGGAGGAATTCTCTTATTCGCGGCTGCGATGCCGA
The DNA here is from genome assembly GCA_030854375.1 of Acidobacteriota bacterium. Taxonomy (GTDB): domain Bacteria; phylum Acidobacteriota; class Blastocatellia; order Pyrinomonadales; family Pyrinomonadaceae; genus PSRF01. Next base: position 17,296 of record JALYTI010000001.1, read on the forward strand.
TGCTGTTCGGCCATCGCGGAGGTCTTCAGG